>CALGOI010000395.1 GCA_937959065.1 uncultured Ignavibacteriota bacterium
GAAATAGCACGAGACCTCGATGAAAATGCTCTTGTTGTATTCATAGTCTGCGACACCGGTGAGAGATACCTCAGTAAGTACCACAACGAAAGATGGTTGAGAGAAAAAAAGTTGCTAAACCCAAAAGACCTTACAGTAGGAGATGTATTCGATACTAAACGAGTGAACGAGATTCCTCCGCTGGTATCCATAGATAGCAAAAGCAAAGTCTATCTCGCGCTGGAACTAATGAACCAGTACAACATCTCAAATGTACCCGTCATAGACGGCGAGGAATGCGTCGGTTCACTTAACGAATCAGACCTTATAAACAAAGTTATGAACGACAGTAATGCTGGAGGCAAGGAAATCAGTGAAGTAATGGGTGAAAAACTCGTTTCGTTTGACTTAAATAAGGACTTCACTGAAGCCCTCGACACACTAAAAGACAAACACGCCGTTCTTGTAAGTGATAACGGTAAACCGTCCGGAATACTCAGCAGGTATGACGTACTGGATTTTATAGGATATTAAAATAAAAACTATAATGAGATTTTCAACAAAGCAGATACACGCGGGACAAAAACCCGAAGAAACTACAGGGGCCGTTATCGAACCGATATTTATGACCTCGACTTACGCCAATGATAAACTCGGCGAAACAAAAGGATTCGATTACGGACGTACAACAAACCCGACACGATTTACCCTCGAGAAGAACCTCACTGCCCTTGAAAACGGCAAGCACGGATTTTGTTTTGCCTCAGGGATGGCTGCTATACAGGCACTCATCACACTATTTAAGCCCGGTGACCATATCATCTGCACCAACAATATGTACGGCGGAACATACCGCCTCTATGAACAGATTATAACTAAATACGGTATTGAGTTTTCATATGTGGATACTTCTAATATCGAGAATATTAAAGCAGCCGTTAAGGATAATACCAGGCTGATCTATATGGAGACTCCGACAAATCCCATGCTGGCAATTACCGATCTTGCTGCCGTAGCGGAGTTCGCAAAATCTAAGAATATTACTACCTGCGTGGATAATACATTCATGAGTCCTTATTTCCAGAACCCCCTCGATTTTGGCATAGACGTAGTTAATCATTCCACGACCAAATACATAAACGGGCACAGCGATGTTATAGGCGGATGTCTTATCACATCTAACGATGACTACGCAGAAAGATTTTACTTCTTCCAGAAATCTATTGGGGCTGTTCCATCTCCATTCGATTGCTGGCTGACACTTCGCGCTACTAAGACGCTGTCCCAGCGCATGCGCGATCATAACGCAAACGCAATGGCAATAGCCGATGCGTTCAAGAATAACACGAAAATTCAGAAGATCTATTACCCCGGACTGGAGTCACACCCTCAGTATGAACTCGCCAAAAAGCAAATGCGCGGGTTCGGCGGCATCATTTCATTCGAAATGGGCTCGATGGATAAAGCTGCAGCTGTGTGCAACAACGTAAAGATATTCCAGCTTGCCGAATCTCTGGGTGGAGTGGAATCCCTTATTTGCCACCCTGCATCGATGACTCACGCGAGTGTTCCAAAAGATGTTCGTGAAAGTTTTGGGTTAACGGATGGATTAGTTAGATTATCGGTTGGAATAGAGGATAAGGAAGATCTGATAGAGGATATACAGAATGCAGTTGATAAAGTTTAATCACATATTACGCATTGCAGTACTCTCTTTTGCGTTCTTAATTTTCTCTCAAAATGTTTTCGCGCAGGATACTGCCTGTAGTGAGAACTTCGACCAGCGGCTATTCCGAAAACTTAACGGGCACCGCACGTCTTTCCTGGACCTTACTATTCCCGTAACTGAAAAACCAATTACATTTCCATCTCTTCTTTACCCTACAACACTTTTCGTTTCATCTAAAGCAACCGGTAATTATTACGATGAAAACTCATCCGCTTTAATGACCGTTGCCGGAATAACTAATCTAGCTCTTACTTATGGAATGAAAATTATTTTCAAAAGGAATAGACCTCTTCAAACACTTGATAGTATTTATTTCGATAAGAATTTTCATTTGATTAATGACAGGTATTCTTTTCCATCCGGTCATGCATCGACATCGTTCAATGTTGCTACATCAATTGCGTTGCGTTACCATGATAACCCGGCACTTGTTTCAGGATTTTATTTACAGGCTTTAATTGTTTCGTTTGGTAGGATTTACACAGGAGCTCATTACCCTATGGATGTATTAACAGGTGCTTTGGTTGGTTCAGGAACGGCTATTTTGGCTTATTCCCTAAGGAAGGAAATAATTAACGCTAAGGCAACACTCTTTAATGAATTGGATAGAAAGGAAATTGGCTCGGATAAAGTTAACCAGTATGTTTTATTGGGCTCGCTGGTAGCTCTGGATTTTGTTTACTATTTCATACTCGGTCAGGAAAGTAAAATCACAAAGAATATGCACATTGGTTATGGCTCGACTCTTGGAGGACAATCCATTAATCTTTCCTACTCTTTTTAAACTCCCCTTCTGTGACCCCAGGTAACTATCTGCACCCTGTCCGTATAATTAAAATTATTCTCCTTACACGCCTCGATTGTTTTTACTCTCAGCTTCTCGAGGTCAAGGTTTGATATTCCCTCGGGCATCAGAAAGACGTCTTTATGTTTGAATCCTATGTTTTCCATCATTTCATTTATCTCCTTTATGTCCTTGCTGCCCGTATAGACGAATTTCCATTGTATATCCACATGACCTCTCTTGTGATACTCATTAATTATCTTAAGCACCTTCTCATTATAACGGTTTTGCTCGTGCATCTTCTGATGTTCAGTACCAAATGGTGTCGATGAAACCAGTTTCGGACTTACACTCATGAGGTCCACATGTTCGATAAACTTCCCAACATTAGTGCCGTTTGTCTCGATTGTTATATAGACATCCTTGTTTGCTTCCTTTAGTTTCTGACATAACTCAAGCAGCTCTTCGGGATACATTGATGGCTCACCACCTGTAATGACTACATCATGGCAGTTATATTTTCTGTATTCTTCCATAAGTGCCTGTACGCTGACGTCACCCCTGTTGCTGTCATTATTCGGATTCCAGCTTGTGTACGGTGTGTCGCAGAGATTACCGCTGGGGAATTTACACCTTAAATTGCAAAAATTAGTCCGTATGAAAAATGACGGTCTTCCCGTTCTCTTTCCTTCGCCCTGGACTGAATAGAATGTCTCCGATATTTTCATAATAAAAAAAGCGGTTGTTGTTAACCGCTTTAATTTAATAATTTTTTATATTAAAAGTCTAATCAATTTTTGAATTCAAAGGACCGGCTAAGCCGCTGTAGCTTGTTAGCTCTACGTCCATCGATCCGACTATAACCTTTGTTTTAACCAATACAGGCATCTTTCTGTCATCATCTGTCAGCCACACAATCAGGTTACCTTCACTCTTGAATAATCCTCCCTCAACTACGAGCGGTTCAATCTTTATACATCTGAATTCACCTGCCGGAACATCTACTTCTTCCTTACCGAGATACTTTACATCAAGAGGATGAACTTTATCATTATAAAAATTTTCCAGCTTTATTGTTTGACCAACACTCATTCCGCTATAGTCAAGAGTCCTCGCGAAATAGAACGCACTAAGTATGTCATGCACATACATCGGGATATCATACTCACCTTCAAACTTCTTAGGCTCGGTTTCACCCGTATATGCTTTTACTTTTTGATTCTCATGATCGAATATAGCTTCGAAATCTTTCTTGAAGTTTCCTTCACGTATATGCTGTTCAAATCTCCAGGGAAATAATCCTTGCCTATCAAGATAGCATTTGTAAAGATCTTCTACTCTGTAAACCCACTCAAAACTGGAAGATGATTTAATCACCACAGAAATATCATACGCCTCTCTTCCGTTTACGTTAATGTAGTTCGGAGCAATCTCCATTACTGCTGTACCCGCAGTTATGAATCCGTAATTGATCTCGAAATTTAATTTTTCACCGGTTTTGAATGCATTTTGCTGGATTGTCCTGAATACAAAATTTGTATCCTGTGAAAATCCCTGACTTGTGAGTAATACTACGAATACTAAGGATGTTATTATATTCTTTAATTTCATATTATAATTTAATTTACGTTATATCATTTTAAAATCTCACTTGCTTTATTTATAACTACGGATATATCTATTTTGTTCATTTCATCTGTTCCATCAGGCGGAGTGAATATCCTTGGATCTCCCGGTGGACTCCAGCGTGTGGCATTTATGGGCTTTGAGTTTGGATAAAAACCCATAATATTTTTACCGAGCGCACCGGCAATATGTATCGGTCCGGTGGAATTTGAAAGAAACAAACTGCATCCATCTATCAGTACCGCCAGCTCACGTAATCCGAACTTACCAGATAAATCTACTGACTTATCATCTTTTATACTTTGTATCAAATTTCTTTCTCTATCAGTCCCGGTTAATATAATACGGTAATCAGGAAAAACACTACCCGCTTTTGTGATGAACTCTTTAAACTTTTCCGCTGGCAGATCTGCGGCTGAACCTCCGCTTCCCGGGTGCACAATAATATATCTGCAATTTACGCCATCCTCCGCAAGCTTTCTCTTAACTTCTTCTCTCTCTTCAGCATTAAATTCAAATTTATATTTCTTTTCATAACTCACACCATCGACAAACTTAGCCAATAGATCCAGGTTGTAATCGGTTTCATTTTTTTCGCACCGGCTCCTGTGCTGGTTAACTTTATTGTTGTAAACGAACGAGTACCATCTTGATGTAGTCCCTAATCTGTGCTTTACCCCGGCCCTGAATTGAGCGAACGATATCTTCGGTCTGGGAAAGGCATTTATAACAACATCTGTTTTGTTTTCTTTAAAGAACTTTATCAAATCCCGCGTTGTGGGGTAGTCCTTGATAAAAACTAAATTATCAATATCCTTATATCCTTTTAATAAGTCCCCAACGTATTCCGATACCATAAAGCATACATTCGCATTTTTAAATAATCTCTTCGCTTCCGAAACAAGAGGCAGCGTTAATATAACATCGCCAATTCTGTCCGTCCTGCTGATAACCACGTTTCTTATTTCTTCAGGATTTATCATTAGGTCATTCCTGAAGGTATCCGTCACTCTTTATTATATCCGATATTCTTCCGGCTTTTATCACCTCGGGCAATACATCTTTTAAATATTTCAAAACATAATCTAATCGCTCGCATTCTGTATCCATTTCAAGAAGCTTTTGTCTTTCTATAAGTGATAAACCGCTCTTCTCTGCCATAAAGTAACATAATGACCTTTTCTGCCATTTGGGATCCTTTAGATCGATATTGCTCAGTGTACCTCGGTAAATTACATCGATCATCTCATTATAAAGGACCACAGCTTCGTCCATTTTTTCTTTCGGGTAATCGAAATCATCCCCGCTGAGATATTCTATATCCGAGACATAATATCCTGTTCCACTCACGTGATAATCTTTCAGCGAATATCTTTCTACTCCTTTAACGATAATGTCTAATTCCCCGCCCGGATACCTGTTAATTACTTTATCTACAATGGCTGTACAGCCGACTGTCTGTATTTTATCTGAATAATAAAGATTGATTCCGAATATTCTGCCGTTATACATGCATTCGTTTACCATCTTTTTATACCGTTCTTCGAATATATGCAGCGGTATCTTGGACTCCGGGTATAAGACAACGTTAAGCGGGAAAATCGGTATATGGTCTTGTTCAGTCATTTTCAAAAATAAAAAACTTCCGGCAAAATTATAATTTATTTCACACGGAAGTTATAAAATTCTATTTGTTAATTTTTTACTTGTATGTAATAACGATGGAAGAATTATCATTCTGTCCTTTTACTACTACCAGGCTTACTGTCTTACCTTCTTTCTCCCAGTCTATCATTGCGCTGCTTTCACTGACAGCTTCACCATCGGGTTTTACTTTATATCCTGATTTTTGTAGTTCACCTTTGTAAAAATCAGCCAACTCAGCGATAGACTTTGGTGATTCAAAAGATACATTTGTTCCTTCAGACGAAGTTAAAAATCCGATTACCTTTCCTTCCGGCGGTTGAGGCACATATGATGGAAAATCCGGCGGGAGACCGTCTTTCATTCCTAGTTCATTTTCACCGGTTTTCTGATCCCCTTGCTGGTCACCTGCAGTAGTATTCCGGTCATTGTTTCCGCTGACCTCGTCATCCGGCTTGTTTACAGTTGTATCATTTGTTGAGTTTGAGTCATCTTTTTTATCCCCACACCCGGCAAATAACACAAATACTAACAGCAATACCGGTAATTTAAATAGTTTAAAACACTTCCCCATAACTATGATTTTATTTAGTAAGACTAGTTATAACATCTTAATGCTTCAAAAGTCCCGGCTATCCAGCTTTTGTAGGGACTGTTAAAGCACATTGCTATCTTTCCTTTTACCGTCGTTTCGGTCATCTCTGTTATTACAAGTGCGCAGTTCCATTCAACACTTACGGTTTCTATCTCACCGTTGTTATTGTAGTGAAAATCTCCGAAATAACCGTCGAGTGTCGAACTGAAGTTCGGTTTTACTACTTCACCCGTGGTCATTTCAGCTGATTTTCTCATCAGGTGAAATGCCTCGTCATTTTCTACATAACCACAGTCCTGGCTCGGTCTTTTGTTACCGAAATTCAATACATTATCTCCGCTCCCCCGCCACTGCTCAAAATTTATATACTCAAAACTAATCTCACGGCCTCTTAGCATTCCCTTTAAAGGAGTATCAGGAATATCTTCGATAGAAATATTTTCTTTCCATTGAAAACCTTCCTTATTATCTGTTTGAGGTTTATCTTCATTATTTCCACATGAAAGAACAAAAAACGGTAGTACAACTAATAATAATAGAGTAAGTTTTGTATGCAATTTACCGATGGTTAAAAATTTTGAAGATTGAGTTATTTAAATAAAAGATTGTAAATCAATCTGATAGACAATTTTATTAAAATGAGACATAAAAGTATAGTCACTAATAGAAAATAATTAGCCCCCTAGAAATGTGAACGGGATGGTGTTATTACCCTACTTTGCCGGATAAGGTTGATTTTTTAACTACTTATTCTTGTAATACTTTTCTAAACTCCAAATGAACTTCCGCAACCGCAAGTCTTCTTTGCGTTTGGATTATTGAAAACAAATCCTCTGCCCATTAGTCCGTCGCTGAAATCGACTTCAGTTCCAGTCAGGTATAAAAAGCTCTTCATATCAACGAATAATTTCACCCCATCGATCTCTTTGATATGGTCTCCTGCTCTGCTTTCGGCGTCAAATCCGAGAGTATAGCTTAAACCTGAACATCCGCCGCCTTTTACGCCTACTCGTAAGCCGTAACCTTCGGGAATTTCATTTTCTTTCATAATTTTCTTAACTTCTTCGACGGCTTTTGGAGTTATGTTAATATCTTCGGTAACTCCGGGAATGAATTCTTGTGTGTCCGTAGTAGTCATTTTTTCTCCTATGCTGTTTGTGCTACTTTTAATTTGTTTAATGTTTTTACTATCACGTCTATCGCGTAGTCTACTTCCTCTTCAGTATTAAATCTGCCGAGTCCAATCCTTATAGATGATAATGCCGTTGCTTCATCCAGTCCAAGTGCCTGTAACACGTGTGACGGCTTTTTCTTTGCCGATGTACAAGCGCTTCCGGATGAAACAGCTAAGTCTCTCAGGTCTCCGAGCAAACTCCCGAGATTTCCACCCGTTATACTTATGTTTACATTATTCGGTAAACGCAGTGTAGGGTGACCATTCAATATGCATCCATCGATATTTTCAACAAACGCATCTATCATTTTATCTCTTAGCTTAGTCATCCTCTCCATTTCTTCGTCAAGAGTTTCCATGCATATCTCACATGCTTTACCTAATCCAACAATCCCCGGTACGTTTAATGTTCCGCTTCGCATACCTTTTTCATGTCCGCCGCCGCTCATCTGCTCTTCGAGCTGTATGTTTTCGTTTGTGCTGTCCACATATAATGCCCCAATACCCTTAGGGCCGTATATCTTGTGCCCGCTGAATGACATCATGTCTATTCCCATCTCTTTTACATTAATGGGAATCTTACCTACTCCCTGCGTCCCGTCCGTGAAGAACACCACACCTTTTTCGCGGCAGATTTTATTTATCTCTTTTATCGGCTGGATCGTTCCAATCTCATTATTTCCGGTCATAATTGTAACAAGCGCAGTATCCTCTCTTATCGTATCCCTTAATTCATCCAGGTCTATCAAACCATATTTATCAACACCCAGATAAGTAATTTCAAACCCGTGTCTTTCCATATACCTGCACGAATCAAGAACCGCATTATGCTCAGTAGGTGAAGTGATAATATGTCTGCAATGAGATGATTTCGCCTCACATACACCTTTTATTGCAAGATTAATCGATTCGGTCGAGCCGCACGTAAAAACAATCTCCTTTGGTTTTGCGCCGATGAGTTTTGCTACTTTTCTGCGTGCTTCAGCTACAGCCATTTCACAAACTAATCCGATTGTGTGGGTTGTACTTGCCGCGTTTCCGAATTTCTCCGTAAAATAAGGCATCATTTCTTCCAGTACCTTTGGATCTACCGGAGTTGTTGCGTTGTTGTCGAGGTATATCGGAAGATTCATATCGCTAAAATTAAAAGATTAAACAAAGTCGGAAATGGTTTTTGTTTCGAAAAACGTTTCCAGTTCCTTCTGCATTTTGTTTACGGGAGATTTAATCGTGCAGTCTTTAAACATCGAACAGTCATCCTCACCCTGCCCGTGAAGACATTCAGCGATAGTAAAATCACCGTCAAGCGATTTTATTAACTCCGTAAGTTTTATATCATCCGGTGAGCGCTTGAGCTGATAACCGCCGTGAACTCCCTTAACAGACTCTAATATCTGCTCTTTTTTTAACTTTTGCAATATCTTTGCAAGTAACTCGTGGGGAATGTTAAACTTAGTAGAAATCTCTTTAGCGGTAACAATATTCTCTCCGGAAATAGCGATATAACGCAATCCCATTAACGCATATTCAACTTTCTTTGACAACCTTAACATTTACAATTCCTTAATTCGGACTAATATAGTCGTATATGATTTCAAAAAAAAGTCAAAAGCAAGAAGGGAAAAGTTTAAAGTTTAAAGTTTTAAAAATAAGATATTGTTTTTTAATCAAAATTTTATTTGTCCTGTAAAATATCATAATTGTTTTATTAAGTATTTATAAAAATTTTGTGCAAGGTCATAGATCCGGGTCTGAAAAAACACAGATTTTCATACAAAACAGATTTTTGGAATATCTTTATCACCATCCACTAATTTTTTCGACAATAGATACCAATATTATTTTTACAATTTTAATTGCGGCCATCGATAAAATTTTTAATACAAATATACTCGATGGAAGAGGAAAGAAAAAACACAAATCGGGTTATATACGTATATATCCCGATTTGCAAATAAATAGATAAGTAATTTGTATTTATTTTGGTAAAGAATTGACTTGATATGTAACCTTAAAGTTACCTATTTTTGTAATATTCTAAAATCAAAAAATGAAAAATGAAGATCAAACTTGCCAGCGTTATGGTCGATGACCAGGAGAAAGCTTTAAAGTTTTATACCGAAAAGCTCGGTTTTCAAGTGAAAATGGATATGCCGATCGGCGATTCAAGATGGATTACGTTGGTATCCCCCGAAGATCCGGAGGGCACGGAGTTACCGCTCGAACCGGATGGAAATCCAATGCTTGAAGGAGCAGCTATCGAATTCAAAAAAGCTCTGAAGGAAAAAGGAATTCCATATACTGCCTATGAAACCGACGATATACAGAGGGATTACAATCTCTTTATGGAGCGTGGAGTGGAGTTCATTTCCGAACCGCAGCAAACAGGACCTGTTACCCAGGCGGTTTTCGATGATACCTGTGGAAACCTTATTATGATATACCAGCAATAGATTTTGGGCATAAAAAAAGGAGAAGATTTACCTGATCTTCTCCTCTGCTTTCACCGCAAGGCGCGGCGAAATTTTCTCATTTCGGGCGGTCCCAACGGGATTCGAACCCGTGTTTTCACTGTGAAAGAGTGACGACCTAACCCCTAGTCGATGGGACCAATATTCCCTTTTTTCAAAGGAATAAACAAATTACAAAAATTTACTATTATTAACAATGAAAATGAACTTAGCGTTCGATGAAATTTTTCTCTTGACTCTATAGTATACTCGAATGCTTATATTTGTATATATGAGGATTGGCGAACTTGCAAATAGAACCGGATTGACAGTTGGAACGATCAGGTATTACGAATCTATAAAGCTTATTCCGAAACCAAAAACTTCAGAATCGGGATACAGATTTTACACAAAAGACTATATCAGCATACTTAATTTTATCCGGGTTGCTAAAACCAGCGGCTTTTCATTAAGAGAAATTAGGTTACTGTTCAAATTAGACAAATGTACTGAAGTAAACAAATTCGTCCGGAAGAAATTAGATGAAATAACATATAAAATTAAAGTATATGAGGGGATAAAAGTTAAATTAAACAAATTATTAAAGACTTGCCCCAATTCAGGAAGACTTGGAAATTGCACAATATTAGAATCATTTTATAAAACTAAAGTATAAAATCAAATGAGAAAAATTGAGATATATTCATCAGATTGCCCATTATGCAAAGATACAGTTGAGAAAATAAAATCCGAAGCATGTGAAAATTGCGAAGTAATAATATACGATTTAAACAATGATTCCGCAGCTTACGATAGGGCCAAGGGACTGAATATCAAGTCTGTTCCGGCAGTAGTTATAGATGGGAATCTTGCTTCGTGCTGTGAAAATGGAGGTGTAAACCTCGAAACCCTTAAAGCATTAGGATTAGGCAAAGCATTATAGAAATTTTTAAATGTCCGAACAATTATACCTTAAATCTGTTATTACATGTCCTCACTGCGGAGCGAAAAAGGAGGAAACAATGGATGAGAACTCATGCTTATTTTTCTATCATTGTGAAACCTGCAATAAGCTCCTCAAACCTCATGAAGGAGATTGTTGTGTATTTTGTTCATTCGGCAACATTAATTGCCCACCTGTGCAAAAGTATAATTGTTGTGCATAGTCTATTTTTCCGCGTAAACCGTAATGCTGAATATACCCGTCTTTCCGGAACGCAATATTTCCGCCTGCTCTTCATCAAGATACTCTAGTACGATTGAATCGGGTAAAATGATCTGTTTATCCTTTTCTATCCTGATATTCTTAAATCCGGAATTTTTAATTATACTTATATACTCATCTTTATCCATCGCACCGGAGACACAGCCGGCATACATTTCACCTGCCTTCCTGATCTTTTCGGGAAGCTCTCCTTTTAAAACAATATCCGATATACTGAAATGACCGCCCGGTTTTAATACCCTGTAAATCTCAGAAAAGGCTTTCTGTTTATCAGGTACCAGATTTAATACACAATTACTCAAAACCACATTCACACTATCACCAACCAGCGGAATATTTTCAATATCACCCATGATGAATTCCACATTTTTATAACCGAGCTTTTGATTATTCTCATTTGCTTTGTCTATCATAGCTTCCGTCATATCGAGCCCTATCACTTTCCCCATATCGCCTGTGTACGATCTGGCAATAAAAACATCATTTCCCGCTCCGGAGCCAAGGTCCAGTACGGTATCCCCTTCATTTATTCTGGCAAAAGCCGTTGGAAGTCCGCACCCGAGTCCGAGATCAGCATCTTTTGCATATCCCTGCTGGGAAGAATAATCCTCCGCGAAAACAGCTTCATCAACCGTGGAACAGCATCCTGTGCTGCCGCATGAAGTCTCATTTTGCCCCTTACTCTGTAATGCAATTTCCGAATACTTTTCTTTAACTAATTCTTTTAAGTTATTATCTGATTTTTCCATTTTGAACATTAATATAATATATAATTATAAAAATTATTAAGTGTTTTGAAACAACCCCTCTTAAAATTAAGAGGGGTTGTAATTGAAATTTATTTACAACAGTCTTCACCACAGTTGCAGTTTTCACAGCAATTGTTTTCAGAGCCGTTGCAGCAATCAGGACTGCAATTGCAATCCTCACAGCATTTCTTTTTTGTTTCTTCTCCCATAGTTAAATAAGTTTAAAGTTTAAAGTAAAAAGTTAAAAGAAAGATAATTATTATTTATTAGGGTACCCTTTTGATAATATTAAAAAACACACCCCGTCTTCACGCTTTGCGAGAAGCCACCCCTCTCAAGAGGGGATTTTTAAGTTAGCAGCTGCATTCTATTGTACAAACACAATCGACGAATTTATTAAAAAAGCCGGAAAACAATTTCCAGTTATCGGGATCGATACAATAACAAACTTTCGTTCCCTCGATCTCACCTTTTATTAAGCCGGCATCTTTCAGCTCCTTAAGATGCTGAGAAACAGTAGATTGAGAGAGCGGCAATTCCTTAACCACATCTCCGCACGAGCATTTATTTCCCATTAACTGCT
The DNA here is from genome assembly GCA_937959065.1 of uncultured Ignavibacteriota bacterium. Lineage (GTDB taxonomy): Bacteria > Bacteroidota > Ignavibacteria > Tepidaquicellales > Tepidaquicellaceae > JAEYVS01. Next base: position 12,539 of record CALGOI010000395.1, read on the forward strand.
TGATTATTGCCACCCTGGCCGGGTGCGAGAGAGCTTTAGCAAATCCCGCAATTTTTATTTCATCTTCTTCGAACTGGTCTTTTTTTGAGTATGCCATTATTTATTTAACTTTAATTTTCTTTTTAACAGCTGAGCATTCAGCGCCACAACTATTGTACTTACAGACATTAAGACAGCTCCTACAGCCGGGCTGATTACTATCCCCTGGCTGTAAAGTACACCGGCAGCAAGAGGCAGAGCAATAGCATTATACCCTGTTGCCCAGAGTAAATTCTGGACCATTTTATTATAAGTCGCTTTTCCGAATAAAATGAGCGAAGTGATATCCCTTGGGTTAGAATTTACGAGAATTATGTCAGCGGTCTCCGCAGCCACGTCTGTCCCCGACCCTACAGCGATGCCCACATCCGCCGCGGCAAGGGCAGGTGCGTCGTTTATACCGTCTCCTGTCATTGCTACGTACTCACCGCTACTCTGCATTTGACGGATTATTTCCTGCTTACCGTCAGGGAGCACCGCGGCATAGTACCCGTGCATGTCAAGGACTTTCGATACATGCGCAGGCACCTTTTCGTTGTCACCCGTCGCCATATATACTTTTATCCCGGATCTCTTCAGAAGATCGACTGCTTCCTTAGAATCTTTACGAATTTCATCATCGAGAGTAATATACCCGGCGAGTTCATTATCGATCAAAACATAAACTGTTGTTCCAACTGAATCGGAGTCATCTGAAATATCATGACCGTGTTTTTTTATGTAGCCGGGGCTGACAACTTTTATTTGTTTTCCATCTGCTTCTGCTTCAATTCCCTCACCGGTCATAGAGTTAAAATTTTGTATAGAGTGCAGATCAATTTTTAATTCTTTTGCTTTTTCAACGATACCTTCAGCAATAGGGTGTTCGGAATTATTTTCGAGAGAGGCAGCGTAACGAAGTATCTCATCTTTATTATATTTATCTGAGAGTGCTCTATATTCACTAACGCCAAACTTTCCTTCTGTGAGTGTACCGGTCTTATCGAAGATTATTGCCGTAATCTTTCGTGTGTTTTCAAAGGCGGTCCTGTTACGAATAAGCAGTCCGTTCCTGGCAGAAACAGCAGTCGATATTGCAACCACAAGAGGTATAGCAAGCCCGAGCGCATGGGGGCATGATATAACCATAACCGTCACCATTCTTTCAAGAGAGAACTCGAATGAGTAGCCGGCAATCAGCCATACAGCAATAGTGGTAAATCCGGCACCCAGAGCTATATAAGTCAGCCAGGCAGCGGCTTTGTCTGCCAGCTTTTGAGTTTTTGATTTAGCTTTTTGCGCATCCTGCACGAGAGTAATAACTTTGGATAGGTAAGACTCCTCCCCTGTGTGTTCGACTTTAACCGTAATCGAACCATTTCCGTTTAGTGAACCGCCGATAACTTTATCATCCTTTTTCTTTTTGACGGGTTTACTTTCACCGGTAAGCATAGATTCGTTTATATTGGTTTCACCGTCAACTACAATACCGTCTGCCGGTACTTTCTCGCCGGGTTTTATTCTAATAAGGTCACCGGGTTTTAATTCACTAAGTTCAACATCTTTCTCCTCACCATTAACAATGAGGTGCGCTTCAGACGGCATCATCTGCACAAGGAGTTCGAGTGAGCGTGATGCACCCATAATCGATTTCATTTCAAGCAGATGTCCCAGAAGCATAATATCTATAAGCGTCGCAAGTTCCCAATAAAATATCATCCCAGTCAGACCGAATACAACAGCGGTACTATAGAAGTAAGCAACGCTGATGGCCAGAGCTATGAGTGTCATCATTCCAACCCCGGTGGTTCTAAGCTCATCGAACAATCCCTTTAAAAAAGGCCATCCTCCATAGAAAAATATTATGGAAGAAAAAATGAAAAGAACATATAAATGTCCGGGGAAGATAAACTCAAAGCCAAGCATTTCCTGTATCATCGGGGAAAGAACCAGAACCGGAATAGTTAAAATCAGGGATACTATAAATCTCTTTCTATAATCCCCTATCATAGAAGAATGGTCGTGTCCTCCATGAGAATCATGTCCTCCATGAGAAACCTGGTGTTTATTTTGATCGTGGTTATGATGATTTTCCATAATATTTAATTTAAGAGAAGTATAAGAATTGCCAGAGCAATCAGCAGATACTTCCAAATTGACGAATAGCAAGAATATTTAAGTTCGCATTCCATATCTTAATCGTATATCGTAAAAATACGATGAATAAATTAATAAGTCAAGCTATTTTTTTGAAGAGTACTTAAAAAGTATGTAACATTGTTTGTAATAATTAGTAAACTTATGGTAATTTTAAACTAATTCATATAATGACAAAAGCAGAAATCAAAACCAAAGAGAACGAAGCAAGTGTTGAAGATTTTTTAAATTCGGTTAAGGATGAAAAAAAGCGTGAGGATAGTTTCACCATATTGCAGCTAATGAAGAAGGCAACCAAAAAGAAACCCAAGATGTGGGGCAGTTCTATAATCGGTTTTGGAAAGATGACATATAAAAGTCCGGCAACAGGACGGGAGGTAGATTGGTTTACAATGGGGTTCTCTCCGCGAAAAACAAGTTTAACTCTATATCTGATGCCGGGATTAAAAAAACATGAAAATGATCTTAAAAAGTTAGGGAAGCATAAGACAGGGGTAGGATGTTTATATATTAATAAGCTTGCTGATGTAGATATGAAGGTATTAGAGAAGATGATAAACAACGCTGCAAAGACAAAATAAAACTCACCCGGAACATGGAGAGAACCGGGTGAGGTGAATTTGAGGGTTAAGTTTTACTAAAACTGATTCCTGCTTTCATCCAAATGGGACTGAAGGGAATAGCATTTTTATTTTATCAGGAGCATTTTTTTGATTTCAGAGAAGTCTCCTGCTTC
>CALGOI010000396.1 GCA_937959065.1 uncultured Ignavibacteriota bacterium
TAGCTGGTTAGAGTATTACGAAATTCCTTTTGCAATAGTATTAACCAAGTCCGATAAGATCTCCAAGAACAAGATGGAAAAGCAGATATACAGAGCATCAAAGATTGTCAATAATGAGGATCTTTGCAGAGATTACATTCCATTTTCCATAATGACAGGTGAAGGTAAAAGTGAGATTATAAGCCTTATCTCTGAGGCACTGGAAGAGAACAAGAAGAAGTAAATCCCCCATTTTTTAAGCACTTCATTTAACCTCAGCGAGGTATAAATTTCAATAAGTAAAATATATTTATGCCTGGAAAAGTAAAGATTCTTGTGGCTGATGATGTTTATCTTGAGCCATTAAAAAAACTACCTAGATCAAAATTTCAGATTACTGTAAAACAAAGTATCAGTGATAATGATATATTCCGGGAAGGTTGTGATGTATTGGTAATAAGAAGCACAAGAAAGCTGGATAAGAATTTTTTGGAAAGATTTACCGGTACAGTAATAGCTACATTTACAAAAGGAACAGACCACATTGACATTAAATCGGCGAAGAAGAAGAATATTAAAATATTAAATTCAGATAAAGGAAATAGTCAATCCGCGGCCGAACATACACTTTTATTAATTTTAGCTGCCAGTAAAAATTTAATTATAGCTGATAGTATAGTAAGAAGTGGTAATTTCGAAAATCTTAATTATAGTAGAACCGAGTTATCCGGTAAAAAAGTGGGGATCATAGGATATGGTTCAATTGGTAAAAGAGTCGGGAGATTATGTAAAGCATTTGGAATGGAAATCTTAGCAAATGATATAGACCCTATGGTAAAGAGAAAAAATAAAAGTATAAATTTTAAATCCCTTAAATATATCTTAAAGAATTGCGATATAGTTTCACTTCATATACCGCTGAATGATAAGAACATTGGATTTTTTTCTAAAGAGAAACTTTCATTATTAAAAGAGGATTGTATATTTATAAACACATCACGTGGAGAGGTGGTTGATGAAAATTGTCTACTGAAGTTATTAAAAAGTAGAAGGATAATAGCTGGCTTAGATGTTTTTAGTGGTGAACCCAATGTTAATCCTTTATTTTTTAATCACAGGAATGTAATATTGAGTAATCACATAGCCGGAAAAACCAAAGAAAGTAAACGAAGAATATCAGAGGATGTTACAGCAAAGATAATCAGATTTTATATGTGAACTGAATTAAAAAGATGAAATCATTGCTTACTATAATATTATCCTTAATTTTGGTAGTTAATTCCAATTCACAAAATGTGGAGATAATACCATTTAAGACATTAAGAGTTGACGATTCATTTTTTGGCATTCCAATAAATAACCAGTACCAGAAATACAGCCCTGGGCAAAGGGATCATGTAAATGAAAGAAACATAAAAAACAAATATTCTGAGTATGTAAGTAATGGTGATTTTTATGCAAATGTTTACAGGGTTTTAACTAATGGAAAATCTATATACGATCTTCAATCAAATGGTTCACCGATGCAAATCTGGCAGGACAGAGAGAGACCGCAATTTTTACATGCTGTTTATATGGTATCGCCATTTGAAGATTCCAATCCATTCCCATTAAGAAGAACAAGATATTATTTCAGTTCTGATTATGGCGACAACTGGGTGGAGGCTAATGAGATCCCTAATAATATAAGAAGCGGTTTCCCTGTAATTACCGGATTAAGCAACGGACGGGTAGTTATTTCAAATCACTATATATCAGGACCTCCGGTAGCGAGGACATTTGTTCATATAGAGCAATTTCCACAATTGAATACATTTATAACATTAAATCCCGGGTTAGGTTCAACAGGACAGGTAGAATGGCCGAGAATAACCGTTTCAGATGACACATCCAGTAACGTAAAGATAAATCTTTTATCCGCCGGGATTAATTCTGATTCTTCATTTTACAACTATGGTACAAGCCTCAATACAAATCAATTCAGCAACTGGAAATTTTTCAGGGGAAAAAGTGACGAGTCATATTCTTTGGCGAGATCTGAAAGCGGTAAAATTGGCATAGCATATATTAATAATGAAAAGAAATTTCCTGCAGATCATGGTGATGTATTTTACATGGAAAGCGGTGATGAAGGAATTACATTTGGACAGCCGGTAAAAATTTTCGATGCAAATTTGTCAACAACAGGTAATAAAGGATTAGGAGGATTTAGAGGGGTTTCAATAATTTATTCTGATGAACAGCCAAGGGTGGTGTTTGAAACAGTTTACCAGGAAGTAGGAGTTGGATACTTCCCGGGAATAGCTTCAAATATCAGGTACTGGACACCAAATCTTCCGGGAAGTAACCCAAACAAAAGTAAGATAATTGTTGATTCACTGGACGTACCGTTTTTTCTACGAGGAGGTGTAAATGATAATCTTGCTGGGATCTGCCGTCCGGTAATAGGAAAATCTTCAGATGAAGATATTTTATATGTTGCAATGATGGTGTCTGACAGTACAATGGGAGGGGTAAGTATTCCAACATCATTTACAAATATATTCTTAACCATTTCAGCTGATGGAGGCAATAGCTGGAAGCCACCTGTTCAAATCACTCCAAATACACCTAGAAAGGATTGGACTTATGTAAGTATATCTCCAACCAACAATCAGTCTGGGACACAATATTTTGCAAACCTGGTGGTTCAATCTGATGATATTCCCGGTTCATACATATCAGGATTCTCAAATGGAAAGTCATTAGCTCAGCAATGGTTCATCAGGGTCTCAATAGACAAACCTGTTTTGATAAATAACGGTACATTCAGCATACCGGAAGAATTTAAACTTTACCAAAACTATCCTAACCCCTTCAATCCAACTACTCATATAAAATTTGACATACCGGAGCATTCAACAGTAACGTTAAATATTATTGATTCACAAGGACGACATATTTACACTTTGATCAATAATGAGCAACTTGCACCCGGAAATTACGACTATAATTTTAGTGGAAAAAAATTGAGTTCAGGAATTTACTTTTATTCTCTTTTGACGGAAAAGTTTAAAATTACACGGAAAATGGTGTTTTTAAAGTAAGAATTTTAGTTTAGCAGAAATTTTTTAATAAGCAATGTTAAAAAATGATTAATAATTCATTATAAAATTCTTTATTGACAACATTTTGTATTAGTGTTATATTAACTACAAGATAG
>CALGOI010000397.1 GCA_937959065.1 uncultured Ignavibacteriota bacterium
ACAAGCGGTAATTCCATTTATCTTGGCTCAAATTCATTTCCAAGGATGGCCCCGGACATGAATGTCCGGAGAAATCTTTACAGTTCGAGAAACCTGACAAAAGAAGAGAAAAGAATACGAAATGATGAAAATATACTTGTGCTTCTAAGCATTGGTGAAGTAATGACCGGAAGAAAGGACGAAATTGTAAATGTAATACCAAACAGCTATAAACTCGAGCAAAACTACCCCAATCCATTTAATCCAACAACAACAATAAACTATAGCATCCCCCAAGATGGATTGGTCAATATTAGGGTATATGATATTACCGGAAGAGAGATAAGGACACTTGTTAATGAAATAAAAGTAACCGGAAACTATACAATCATCTTTAATGGAAGCAATCTGTCTAGCGGTGTATACTTTTATAAGATCGAAGCCGGAAATTTTGTGCAGACAAAAAGAATGGTACTTATAAAGTAAAAAATACTTTCAAAATAAATAATTATTAAAAATATATTTAAATTGAAAAAGGGATATATGCGCATATATCCCTTTTTGTATTTTATCTCCCGCCCCCATCACCTATCTTTGTATTATTTAAATCCCCTCCGACGGAGGGGTGACAAACCGCTTGCGGTTTGACGGGGTGGGTTAGTGTAACCACAAGGACAATTTAACCAAGCTGCCATGTTTATACCCTGTTTAACAATAATGTTTTTCCATATTTTTATTTTTAATTTTTTTACCCTGCCATTTTGCGGTATACTAAACCTTGTTATTCCAATTAAACAAATTAAAAATTCACCGGGAACTGACTACCCGGGAAATTACTGTAAAAACATCACCGCTTTTTGGGGTAAACCAAAATATTTTTTAAATGATTGTAAAATTAATTACCCGGTTTTTTGTTTATTACTTTGGGATTGGTGATTCATATAGGATTAATACTTTCCGATTTGTTTTGTAAATTGCTTAATTATTAAAAAAATACAGGATATTTTGAGCAATAAAGATCTAATGGAAGTCATTGTTTCCCTCGCTAAAAGGCGCGGTTTCGTATTCCAGTCATCTGAAATTTACGGCGGATTAAACGGATGCTATGATTACGGTCCTCTGGGCGTAGAGCTTCTCAGGAATATTAAAGAAGCATGGTGGAAGGAAATGACTTACCGTGAAGATATCGAAGGAATCGATGCATCCATATTGATGCACCCGAGAGTCTGGGAAGCATCCGGACACGTGGAGAATTTCACCGACCCTATGGTGGACTGCAAGAACTGTAAATCCAGATACCGCCTCGATGTCCTGTATGAAATGCTCTCCAAAAAGGTCAGAAAAGAAATAGACGAAAAAATAACCGACGGCAATTCTGTTGAGGAAGTGGTAAAGGAAAGTTTAACTGTAATCCCCTGCCCTAACTGCGGAAACAGGGAGACATTTACCGACGCAAAGCAGTTTAACCTGATGTTCAAGACTCACATCGGCGCTTCAGAAGATTCATCGGCTGTCGTTTACCTCCGCCCGGAGACTGCCCAGGGTATATATGTAAACTTCCTTAATGTAAAGGAATCATCCCGCCAGAAGATCCCGTTCGGAATCGCGCAAATCGGAAAGTCATTCAGGAACGAGATCAACACGAAGAACTTCTTATTCAGAGTACGTGAATTCGAGCAGATGGAGATGCAGTATTTCGTAAAGCCGGGTGAGGACGAGAAATGGTTCGAGTACTGGAAAGAGCTGAGAATGAAATGGTTCGAAAAGTACGGACTTAAAAAGGATAAATTAAAGTTCTACAAACACGAGAAACTCGCCCACTACGCAAAGGAAGCATTCGATATCGAGTATGAATTCCCATTCGGATGGGGTGAGCTCGAAGGAATTCACAACAGAACTGATTTCGATCTCAAAAGACATACTGAGTACTCGGGTAAAAAGATAGAGTACTTCGATGAGCAGGAGAAACAGAAGTACATACCATACGTTATCGAGACTGCGGTAGGGGCTACGCGAAGCTTCTTAGCCTTCCTTATAGATGCTTATGAAGACGAAGAGATAAAGAAAGATGATGGGAAGACAGAAACCCGGACCGTATTACATTTACATCCTGAACTTGCACCTGTAAAAGCCGCGATATTTCCGCTGGTCAATAAAGACGGAATGCCCGAGATTGCACACGAAATAACAAACGATCTTAGAAAGAGTTTTAAAGTATTCTACGATGATTCAGGCGCTGTGGGAAGAAGATACAGGAGACAGGACGAATGCGGTACTCCATATTGCATTACGGTCGATACACAGACCACCGAGGACGGGACTGTCACAGTAAGAGATAGAGATTCTATGGAACAGGAAAGAGTAAATAAGGATAACCTTACTGCGTACATAAATGACAAATTAAACCTATAATGGATCCTGTTCTGATAATCGGTTTACTGGGGGCGGCGGGAACAACATTTGCTTTTCTTCCTCAATCGATAAAAGCGATCAAATCCCGTCATACGAAGGACCTTTCCCTTGCGATGCTGATATTGATGGAAGCCGGTATCATTTGCTGGCTAATCTACGGTATAATCAAACAGGATATACCCATCATATTTGCTAATTCCATCTCGATATTCTTTATGACGGCGACATTGATATTAAAAACTAAGTACAAGTAATAATCTCTATAACAGAAAGGGCGGTTAACCCGCCCTTATGCATTCCCCCACTTACTTATTACCCACTTATTTTTTAGTATAAACTGTTTCACCATTCATTGTCATGTCACCGGTTGGAAGTTTCATAGTTCCGGTCCAGGTCATGATCATCTGACCGTCATCATTAAATTTGAAATAACGGTCATCCGCGTACATATCATTTTCCCCTGTCATATGCATTGTCATACCGTCAAAGGTACCGGTTCCGTACATAGTTCCATCAGCGCCCCAGTCATCAAACCACCACGCTTTTAAATTACCCTTTGTATCCACACCATATATACCCATTCCTGTATACTTTTGAGATGGATTATCCTGCGAAACACTTTCAAGTTTCATAATAAGAAACTGATGATTCAAGTCCCAGTAACATGTGACCGTTTCATTCATCGTCATTCCCATCATATCACTTGTTCCTGTCCAGGTACCAACCATTGCATCGAGAACAGCATTTTCCACCGGCGGCGGTGGGGTCATCATCGATGACATATCGTCCTGAGCATTCGCCCATCCAATTACAAGAAAAAGAAAAAGAATTAAAAAAGTAAGCTTATTCATTTTTCCCCATTGTTTTAATTTAAAATATTTAGAAATAAAAATGGAAATTAAACTGATATTCATCATTTTCGAGATCGGCTTCTTCATTTACGATCCTATACATTACCTCAGCTTCCATACCCGCAAACGGAAACGCTGCAACACCAAAGCTATATCTATTTATAGTATCGTCATCTGTATCTCTGTCAGGATCGAATGATTCGTACTGACCTCTTAGCTCAAATCCCTTTACCACTTTTACATTAAGCTCGCCATAATAGAACATTTTCCTTTTCAGAAAACCGTTGATGGTATTCTCTTCAAAATCAACCTCGCCAAGTATCGCGACCCTGTTATAGAGCCCAATCTTAGTGTACCCATTCCAGGCTTTCCTGTTGGCATTCTGAAACTCTCCCGATACGAATGCCCTGTAAGGATTATTAAAGAACGAGCCGCCTATATTGAAGTTGTACATATAATCTGCAAAGCTGAATGTCGCGTCACCTTTGGTGACAAACATTTTATTCTGATCGGTGTCAAAGAAATTAGTCTGTAACCCATTATAAAGACCTATATTAAACGTGAAAATGTCCGGTTCGAATCCAAGTTCGAGACCGGCATCCGGAGCATAAGGAGTATTTAAGATGTCTTCTCTCTGGAATGCCCTGTGTTCTACGATCCTGATACCGAAATCGGGAGTGAATCTTCCGGCCTTAAAGTAGATATTCCAGGGAAGACGGGAAACCATTCCATAGGCCTCGTACTTAGTCGGAAAATTAGGTATTTCAATGCCCGATGACACAAACACGCTTAAAACCCTGTTGATCTGGGCATTTATATGCAAGTCTCCCTGCATGGTAAGAAAAGTATTTAAATTAGGCATATCGGGTACCTGGTTATCGATGTGTGCAATCCTCACATCCCCGCCAATGGTAATATAGTCATTGATTCTTGGATCAAAATCAGTATCCTCAGCTAGTTTTTTGAAGGCGTCCATTGTGAGTTCCTCTCTGGCATATTTAGTACCATAGAGATTACGCATAGACCCGCCTGTAGGATTTACATGGCATATACTGCATTTCTCTCCCGTATATGCTGAGAATCTTGGATAGCTCATTAACTCATTACCAACGTAAACGGTAAACAGTACCGCTGTACAAATGCTAAAGAACTTTAGTAATTTTTTCCGTCTCATAGGGTAATATTTATATTTGGAAAATATTTTATTCCAAAGGAAAATTACCCCATAACCTTAAATTATTCTATTTTTGAAGCTCTGACTGTGCCTTCGTCAACTGTTCCCACATATGTTGAATATCTCCATTTCCCAAAATATGAATACATACCTGCAGTTAGCGTAATAAAAACATTGGCATCCGCAAGTCTTGGATTTGTATTAATAAAAGCCTGTTTCCTGTCCTGCGATAGTGTACCGGCTAACTCCTGATTTTGATTCTCTCTCAGCAGCTGACTCTGTTGGTAAACTTTTGTAAAAGTATATGTACCGGATAATTTATCACCATCAATATTATCTATCTCAAAAACACCCTCTGCAAGCATTTCTTTGCTTCTATCATAGACCTGAAGAGAATATTT
>CALGOI010000398.1 GCA_937959065.1 uncultured Ignavibacteriota bacterium
TTTTTCTTTTGATGGCTGTTTGAAGCTGTGTTCCTGCGGCACCTGCGGATTTATGCCCGTCATGACGTGTCGAATTGCTCCGTCCTTACCTGCCGCATCTGGAGCTTGCAGTATTATCAGAAGAGAATGCTTGTTCTCGGCGTAAAGACGGTATTGGAGTTTCTGCATCTTTTTGATATCGTCTCTCAGCTTATCTTCAGCATTATCCTTATCTTTATAATCTCCGCAATATGCTGTATCGTAATCTTTTAAAGATATCTTTTTACCCGGAGAAGCAAGTATGTGTTTGAGGTCGAACAATGTTAGTTTTCTTTAAATTTAATAATTAAATAGCCTATATACTATTTAGTTCATCAATTAACCATGTTTTAATCAGAAAAGGATTATAAGAAATCATTTCAGCATCTTTCTTCAATTTTACAAGCTCATACTCTTTTTTGCCGGGTTCGTTTTTTATCTTGTTCAGTCTTATCATACAGTTTAAAAAATCTAAGTATGCATCCCTGTGTTCCTGCAGCAGGCTTTGTTCTCTTGCAATATAATGTTTGAACGTATCTATCATCTGATAAACCTGCTCTGCCAGATTAAGCAAATAAAATGATTTTAAAAGAAGTATCTTGACCTGAACACGGAATATAAAGTTTTTAAAGTTAGCCCTACTGAGATACTCTATTGCCTCATTATAGTTTCCTTCAGAATAACAAATAACTCCAAGGCAAAATCCACTTACATTTATTCTATCTTCTTCATTCAGACCCGGTTCAAATCTTTTGAATACTTCTTTTGCAAACTCATACTCTTTTACCCTGCAGGATATTTTTACTATGTTCATTAGCTCCGGGAAACGAAAGTTATCCGGTGTGTGAAAATTTATTTCCAGCATTTCACGGTATATCTTGAACAGGTCATTGTTGTAATCTGTATTGCCCTTAAAATTTACCATATAGGCGGCAAAATCTGTCAAGTGTACATATAATAGCCTTTGTACATCCCCATTAAGTTCATTAAAATGCTTTTCTTTTAATTTCCAGAGTTTCTCATAATACTTAGATTCTTTTGATTGTAATAATTTTAAAATCGTATTAAAAATTTCAATCGAGGGAATTTCCTTGAAATCATGTTTATCAACATAATTTGCAATTTCATTCATAAGCGAAAAATCATACTCTATGTTAGTTTGATTTCTTTCATGTAGCATGAGAGTATAAAAGCGCAGGAGCCGAATAAGGGCGAACTTTAAAAAATGATCAAATTCTGTTTGCAGTATATTTAAATCTGAATTAGGATTTTTTCCTGGATGATACCATAAATATTCATCAGTAAGTTCATATAAATAATAATAATAATCCTCATCCTTAATATTTCGTTCAAGAAGCTTCTTTGTATATGATGCAACCCTCTGCTCGAATAAACCCGAAAGCCCCCTATGTCTAAGTTCTCTAAGAATATTCCTCTCAATATAATATTCCCCTTTCTCAAAATACATTTGAACAATAAACTTTTCCGTCAGCTTATACAAATCAGAGATTACGTTATTAATCTTGTGATAATTGTACTCTTGATTTGGGAAGACCTTTAAGAAAATTTTCTCAATTGTAAGGTTTCGATTCTTGAAATCCGGGTGGTATTTGGATAGACAATTAAATAAAGAAATTACCAGCCCGCTCCTATTAAAATAAGGGGATGAAATAAATTCACTAAAGCTTTTCATCTCCTTAGAGGATAAGGATCGCAGAACCTTTATTAATTTAATATTCTCCACCTCGAGGATAATAACTTTATTTTAATTTCAGATAATAAAACTCAAAAAACAAGCTGAATTTAAGGTTTATTTATTCATTCATATTCTAATTTCGCAATATTTCAGGATAATTTACCAATAATTTTTCTTTGCGGCACAGTATACTTGGTCATATTTTACGATAAAAAATCGCACGATATAATATAATTAAAGGTAAAATGAAAAAATTATTATTTAAAATATTCGTCTGTTTAATATTAACCTCGCCTGCATACTCACAATGGCAGTCCCTAGGTCCATTAGGTGGCCAGGTAAAATCCATTTACTATGATAATGGGACACTATATGCAGGACTAGATGACCCTCCTTATGGTATTTTCACTTCCACAAATAACGGCGCGAACTGGAATAAGCTCACTTCAGTGTGGAGTGGAAAGTTTATTAAAAAGTTTAATACATTATTGTTTTCGGCACCTAGACAATTTAATGAGTTAAACCGTTCTACAAATAATGGTTTAAACTGGAGTACTACAAGTACGATTGGAACCAGCTCAAACAGGATGAACGGAATTGTTAAACTCAATACAGATTATTTCCTTGCTACACTTGAAGGAATATTCAAAAGTACTAATGATGGAACCAACTGGAGTTTAGTTAATGCAGGTTCATATTCAGCAATAGCTGTATCAGGTACAAATTTGTTAGCAGGCGGTAACGGCGATATCTTGTTGAGTACTAATGCCGGAAATAACTGGAGTCAAGTGGCCACAGGGTTCGCTGGTGATAGGATTTTTACCAATGGGAATAATGTTTTTTGTTTGTATAACACATTACCCCGTGGTGTACTTGTTTCCACAAATAATGGATTAAACTGGAATGTTTATAACTCAGGTTTACCCGTAAATGAGGGACCCAAAGATTTTGGCTTGATTGGAAGCACACTCTACATTTTAGTTTATCCAAGAGCAATATACAAATCCACAGATATAGGTCAAACATGGTCTTTTGTTACAAATGTTTCAGCTAATGTTTTTTGTGAAGGAATATCATCCGATGGAGTTAACTTATATGCCAATAGCGGAGAATTTGACTTGAATGGGGGAGTTTATAAATCTTCAGATTCGGGGAACAACTGGAGTAAAACGGGATTGAACATTCTCAACATTACGGCAATGGAGCTAAACAATAATATACTATACATTGGCGGTCAAGGCGGTTACTTTGTGAGCTCTACAAATTCGGGAAATAACTGGACTCAAATCGGATGGATAGGCTCTACACCAAGAAGAATCTACTTTCATAACAGCTACATTTTTGCTTGCACAGATATTGCATACAGAAGATCTTTAAACAACGGTATTTCCTGGTCTAACGTTTTAGCAAGCCAATCGTTCGATGTTATTAACACCGGTGGAAATCTTTTTGCCTCATTGTTTTCTGCACCATATAAATCGACTGACGGAGGTACTTCATGGGTTTTTGTCACTGCATTATCAAATTCCCGGATCGGAAAATTCGTCCAATCCGGCAATATTTTATTAGGAGCATCACGCTCATATTTCGATCCATCACATTATTCCACTGATTCAGGTAATAACTGGGCAGTACTGCCGGACACAACTTTCGCCGGAATTAATACTGTTGTAGCTGTAGGAGATACGGTTTTCGCGTCTAACACTTGGGGATTTATTAAAAGTACAAATAACGGTTTGAACTGGAATTATGTAACAACTACTGGTGCAAATCTAGCCCTGGCGAATAAATTGCTTTATCATAATGGGAAACTTTATGCAGCGGTTAATGGAGGTCTGTTTTTCTCCAACAATTACGGAAGTAACTGGTACTCTCTTAATCAAGGATTACCTGGTACCAATATAACGAATTTGATTATAAAGTCAGATACGTTATACGCGTCTGTTCAGGACGCGGGTATATGGACCAGAGGCATAAACACCATAACAGGAATTGTAACGTCTGGTAATCAACTACCAACTTTTTTCACCATTCACCAAAATTACCCAAACCCATTTAATCCTATGACTAAAATAAAATTCGACATACCAAAAGCATTTAACACAAAGCTTGCAGTTTACGATATACTTGGCAAAGAGGTGGCTGTACTTGTCAATGAGAATTTAAAACCGGGTACATATGAAGTAGATTTTAGCGCAACAGGGCTCCCCAGCGGGACATATTTCTACAGGCTTATAACCAATGGTTTTACTGAAACAAAGAAAATGATGGTAATTAAGTAATCCACCAAAGGGGGAGGGAGGGATTTTCCCCTCCTCCTTTTAATATTCGCCATTTTTTCTTACTTTTTACAAAAACAATACCCCCTTGAAAACTTTCTCTACTATTGTGTTCCTGTTTGTTGTAACATCAATCACATTTTCACAGATTGTAAACATCGAATCTAAACGTGTCCGGCGCGAGGGTGACGGATGGTCCGGTGAATCCGGTATTGAGTTTTTTATACTTAAAGAAGTTAATACCGTTTACGCTGCCGGCGGTAATATTCAGCTGCAGATGAAACAGGACAGGTCACTTTTATTATTCCTCACAGATTTTAGCTTTATCAAAGCAGGCGACAAAGATTTTTCAAATGCCGGATTCCAGCATGTAAGATATAATTATAAGCTGAATGAACTGCTACGATGGGAGGGTTTTGTTCAGGGACAGTTCAATAAGATACGGGACATTAAACTCAGAGGACTTGCCGGTATGGGTCCAAGATTTAAACTGTATGATTCCGAGAAAATGCGGTTTTACGTTGCGTCCCTGTATATGTATGAATACGAGGAGCGTCAGAATGAGCCGGTAATTGAGCGTAATAACAGGCTGAGCAGCTATTTCTCATACACATTCGACATAGGAAAGATGCTCTTATTCGGCACGGTTTATCATCAACCTAATTTGTCGGATTTTTCGGATTACCGCATTGCTTTTCAGACCGATCTTGAATTTGAAATACTGGATGAGCTTGATTTCGTGATCAAATATAAACTGCTGTACGATACTGTTCCGCCGCCCGGAGTACCCAATACATCGTATCAAATATCTAACGGATTGTCATTGGAACTCTAGAAATCGATCACAAAGTATTAATAGAGAGTTTTACAATTCTTTCATCTTCTTATTCAGCCAGTAACGGTTTTGGACGGATTCAGCGGAATTGATCTCATCACCCAGTTTTTTAATGACGAACTTATCCCCACGGTTTACCTTCATTTTCAAATCGAATAATCTTTTGGAGAAATTTATGAAATTCCTCTCCCGGGTTTGCCAAATTGAAGAAATAAGCCGGTTGTTTGTAACAAGGTGTCGAAAGCTGTCAACAGTGGAATCAAAAGAGTCCGACTGCTCTGTATCATAATATATCATTAATAAGAGTGTTCGTATCTCAACTTTATATGATATGTCCTCGGTATGAACCAAAGACAACATTTCAAGAGCTTTACCATAATTCTTCCTGCCATATTCTATCAGAGCTTTGCAGTAATAATTACTGCTCTCGCGTTATACCTCCGGAATTTCATTTTTATATTTTTCAATAAAATTCTCAGCCCACTTAATTTCACCCAAATCAACAGCATTTGAAACAACTCTCTTGTAAAATATGTGATGAATGAAACCGCCGGTTTCATACTGTCCACCGCGTTTTATTATCTCTTTGTAAAGATCAAACTTTTCACGTAGAAACTTAAGATTTCCACGCCTAATACGCTCTGCACAATAGTTTGCCAGCACAACATACATATTCTTACGGTCTATATTCTCCAGGTCATTATAATGCTTATTTAAAGTTTTACGCAGATTGTAGTAAGTTTCAACTTCTTCATACAGGAAAAGTTTTAAAGCATTATGAAATAATTCAATATAGGGCTCGGATTTGTATTGGTCCTTGTTCTTATTCAAATGGTCTTCTACCTGGTCGAGGAATGACATTTTAAAATCATAATCATAAAGGAATTTGTTTTCATTAGCCATGTATGAATATAGTTTTAATATTGCCACAAGAAAAAACCGTGACAGGTTATCTGCGACTTCCTGAGCATTATCTTCTTCCAAAAATACCGCACTTTTTTGGCTCTTAATGTGAACTACCAGATCTTGCTCCATATAAAACTTTTTAATGAAATACTCCTCATCGCGAACATTAATCTTTTCAAT
>CALGOI010000399.1 GCA_937959065.1 uncultured Ignavibacteriota bacterium
CAATTCTTAATTGTCTGTCATTTTTAGCTATCAGAAGAAGGATGCCGTTATCCTTCCCTTCTTGCCCGATCTTATTCTCTTCGGCAATCCTTACCGATACATCTTCAATCGGATCCCCATCGAGAGTAGGTATCATATATACTACTAACTGGTTAGATGTTTCTTTCTCGAAATTAACAAGTTTGGTAAGAAGGTAGTGAATCTGATCCTGGGTAAGTGTTCCTGTCTTATCAACAACATATTTATCAATTGTTGCTGACTTTCTTTCCATTCTCTGGGATTGCTGTGCATTTAAAAGCCCGGAAAATAGAATAAGGATTGTAATGAATGATATTAATAATCTTTGGATAGGCAAATATGCAATTTTTATTAACTAAAGTTAATAAAATGCTTATAAAATAATAAGTGATAAAGTATAGTTTTATATACTTTATTTAACTAAAATCATCTTTTTAACAAAGTTCTTACCGGCAGATACAAAGCGGTAAAAATAAATTCCCGTATTTAGATTTTCCCCTGAAAACTCAACCTCGTAATTTCCGGCTGATAATTTTTGATCAACCAGTTTGGCGACTTCTCTGCCCATTATATCATAGACTTTGAGAGAAGTTTCTGATGATACAGGGATAGAAAACCTGATCCGGGTCGATGGATTAAATGGATTGGGGTAATTTTGTTCAAGAGAATACGAAGATGGTACTTCACTACCAATTGGTTCGATAAAAACACTACCTCCGGTGGTTGTGTGAAAGACAACAGCATCTCCCCAGGGAAATCCACCCGCAACATACCAATTACTTGGATCTAACATTTTAGCACCTGTTATTAAATCTGTATAATCAATAGAATCAAGTTGCCATGTCAAACCATTATTTGAAGTACTACCAATAAGAATATTTTTGATTGAAGAAGAACCATTTTCTCCATAATAAATACCATATCCTGAACTCAGAAATTCAATCCCTTCAGGTAGTAAATTCTGAATTGTGTTAATCTGTGTCCAATTAATACCCCCATTAGTAGTTTTGAGAATAAGGGTTGAAAAACTAAACTGCCCAATGCCAATCAAAAACCCTGTTGACTGTGAGATAAACGAAACTCCTGAAAAATTATTTACATCCGGGAATAGTTTTTCCTGCCAGGTTATTCCTCCATTCGTTGTATTATACACCACCGCTTGTAATACAAAATCCACTACCCTAAATCCCGCTGCAAATCCCGTCTCATTATCAATAAATTCAATTTCATTAATATAAACAGAATCAGGGAGGGGTTGCTCAACCCAATTGGAACCACCATTAGTGGTTTTTAGGATTGTTCCCTTTAGATAACTTCTCTCTGCACATAAATATCCTGTATTAGCAGTTGCGAAATCCATCGAAATTACATACTCAAAACCGCTCAAAACCTCACCAAAAGGAAACCAAGACACACCATTATTTGTACTTTTTATAAAATAAGCTCCATAATTGCTTCCCCTAACATCACTCATCCCTAATCGGTAAAATCTTTCCTTTAAATACTCAGGTAAAAAAATTGGTAAACTCACAGATTTGTTTTCATCTGAAGTAATGTTATAAGCCCCTGAACCGTAAAATACACCATCCGTGTATTTCAAATTTACAATAGCCCTGGTTGAATCCGGTAATAAGCCCTGACTCCATACGTTAGAAGATGATTTATAAAATGATCTTCCAATTACATTAGTTCCAATAGGGTCTCCAACCCATCCACCGGTACACCCATTTAAAGAATTGGCAAAATCTATGGAAAGGATTAACCCGGAATTAGATGGAATGTTTTGCTGCACCCATTGCGCTTTAAGAGGAATTATCGGAACAATAAAAGCTAGTAATACTATAATTGTTCTCATATTTTTAGTGATAGTTATAAAAAAAGCGGCAACATAAATGCTGCCGCTTTAAAACGATTAAAAACATGATCACCCGCCTGCAAGGCGGACGATCTCTTTATCTGTATCTTCCATTTTCATGAAAGTATATCTTTTGTCGATTTTAGCTCTGTTGATCTCATCCAGTATATCAACCATGAGGTTGTAATTCATACCTCTGTCGAACTTAAGGAGCATCAGCAAGTTTGGATTTGCTGCATGTCTTGCTTCAAGTTCTTTCCTTAAATTAGTAAGGTTGATGTTTTCCGGCGGCATTTCTGTACCGTCAGGTTTACCGTGTGAGAAATAAATGTTTCCTTTGTCAGAAACCCTTACATATAAAACGTTACTTGCATCAACCTTTACTTTATCTTGCTCTTCGCCTTTAGGTAAATTGATCTGCATTACCTGGGGAGTCGCAAGAGTGGTTGTCAACATAAAGAATGTAAGCAGAAGCATGATAACATCCACCATAGGGGTCATGTCGATTCTTACACCGAGTTTCTTTCCTTTTTGGTATTTTTTCTGCCGTTTATTAAAGGCTTCCGGAGCTTCAAAACCACCACCACCTGCCATAATTAAACTCTCCTGTTTATTTAGTTATAATTAATTTACTAAATTCTAATCTGATTTTAGGTCAGTAACTAACGCAAACCTGGTATTGCTTGTTGCTTTAAGCGATGCCATGAGATCTTCTACGACACCATAGTTGGTTTCCTGATCACCTTTTATAACTATTCTGTAGTCTCTTTTATTGTCAGACATGTTTTTCAATGCGAGTCTTAGATCGTTAATAATCTTTTCAAATTCTTCTTTATTAAGAAGAACTACAGATCTATTTAGTGCTTTATCACCAACCTTACCTGTTAATTCAAATTCGCTTTTTGAAGTCGAATCAGGATGATACAATCCGATACCGAACTGGTCACCAAAAACTTCATTCCTGACTTCATAATTATCAACGTCAACCCATACATCACCTGCAGGGGTAAGAGTAAATGTCATTATATCCTGGTCTGGTAATTTAGTCGAATCTGTGTTGACGGACTTAGGAAGTGTTACTTCAACAATTTCCGACTCCGCAGCTTTGAAAGTAGCGGTAAGCATGAAAAAGGTCAATAAAAGCATAATCACGTCGACCAATGGCGTCATATCGATATTAATACCGGGTTTCTTTGTCGATCTGGATTTTCCCATGTTTATATTATCCTATTTATTGCTTTTTATTAATTTAACCACATAATGTGGTTTAGGGTTTCATTAACCCCATTATGCTTGTTTTCTTGACCTGAATGCAAGTATCTGAAGCATATTATAAGTTGCTTCATCAATCATATATGTGATGTTACTTACTTTAGTTGTATAAACGTTGTACGATATAGTACCAACGATAGCACCAAAGAGACCACCAGCAGTATTGATAAGTGCTTCAGAAATACCGGCTGAAAGTTCAGCAGCATTTGGAGTACCGGCAGTTGCAAGAGCCTGAAACGCTCTGATCATACCTACTACTGTACCGAATAGACCAACAAGTACTGATACAGAAGCGATTGTTGAAAGCGCTACTAGGTTTCTTTCAAGAAGCGGAACTTCAAGCATCATTGCTTCTTCAATAGCAGTTTGAACTTCCTGAAGCCGCTCTTCGGTTTCAAGTTTTGGATTCATAGCAGCAATCTGATATCTTTCGAGACCTTGCTTGATAATATTAGCAATTGATCCCTTTTGTTTATCGCATTCTGCCATGGCACCTTCTATGTCACCCTCAGTGAGAAGGTTTTGAACTTTTTTCAAAAAGGGTTCAATCGGACCTTTACCTCTGGCTTTACCTAATGAAAGTTGTCTTTCAATAGTATAAGTAATAACCATGATACTTAATGCCATAAGAACTATTACCACAGGACCCCCAAGGTAAATAGCACCTATTAAGTTAGCAGGAACCGTTTTTTCCGGAGTTGTAAAGTTTGCCGGGTTCCCGAATACAAAGTAAAAAATGATAGCTGATACAGCTACAGCCGTAAAAACTAGTACTAGAGTAAATGCAGATTGTTTCATCTATAGTAAACCTCCTAGATTTCTCAAAGGTTATTTATTAATTAATATTTTTTAAAATGTTTCTTGTCGAAATACTTAGTAAAAAAATCTTCAATAGAGTGTAAGGATACACTAACTTTCAGAAAAGCTTTTTAGAGCTTCGTCCAAAGAGGCATAAGAGTCAAAAATTAGCGCTAGTTTAGTTATAACAAAAAGGTTTTCGAGATTCTTATTTAGCTGGCAAATTTTAATTTGTCCTTCACGTTTCGAGTAGTTGGCATGTGCTGAGATTAGGACTCCAAGAGCGGTACTGTTTAGGTAGAGGACATCACCAAGGTCGATGACAAGTTTCTTATTCCCCTGTTCCTGCAATTTACTTATTTCATCTTTAAGTTCATCGGTTTCATCACCTCCCACAAAATTTCCCTTGGGTTTCAGGACTGCAATTCCATCATGTAGCAGTTCGAGTTCTACTTTGGGCATATTTAGGTAATTTTTGGTTCGTTAAAATAAATCAATATATTGAAAATATCAATAAACAAAAACCATATAACAATTTGATAATACCGTTTTAAGGCTCAAATTAGATGATTTCGCATAATATCAGCATTTCAAAACTTAAATAATATACTAAAAATTTATTAATTTGCGCTAATGGAATCTATTATATTGTTATTTATATTATTTATATCCCCAACACCAATAATTTCGATTACTTTATTATGTTCAGAATAATAATTCAGTACCGGTTCGGTGGAATTTCTATATACTTCCAACCGGTTTTTTATGGTCTCCTCGGTATCATCGCTTCTTCCTCGCTTTAATAATCTTTTAATAATCTCATTGTCCTCTGCAGATAAAGAGATAACCTTATATTCGGTAAAACTCTTTTCTTCGAAAATTTTATCCAATGCCTTTGCCTGCTCTAATGTCCTGGGAAAACCATCAAGTATGAATCCTTTATCCGCTTCTTCACCCAATGCATCCTTTACAATTCCGATCATAATCTCATCAGGAACTAAATCCCCCTTATCCATAATTTCTTTTGCCTTTTTACCCAGTTCTGTTTCATCCCTTACAGCTTTTCTGAGGATGTCTCCGGTTGAAAGATGGCGTAAGTTAAGTTTTTCTGCCAATAACTTAGCTTGAGTCCCCTTTCCTACACCAGGGGGACCAAAAATAATGAGTCTGTGCATTTTATAGATTATTTATTAACGGGATGATACTTTGTTTTCTGTAACTGCTAATTGTCCGCATGCGGCATTTATATCTACACCACTACTTGACCTGAGATTAACAACTACATCCCTAGCCCTCAATTCACCAATAAAGTCATTTATTTTTTCAATTAAAAGAGAATTAGTATTCACGGAATCTTTA
>CALGOI010000400.1 GCA_937959065.1 uncultured Ignavibacteriota bacterium
ATATTTTTTTCTATGGAAAAACATTTCAATTTTTCTTCCATTAATATTACATTGAAATTATTCCAATAAATCCTTATCGTTTTTACACTTAAAGGCGATTAATTTAGTCTTTTTTTACCCGCACAAAAAAACAGCCACCCCGGTTTGAGGTGACTGTTATTTTTTTTTACACAATTTGTTAATGCATTATGCCGGGGCTGAGCCTTAGATAAATTTCCGCCGACATTGGATTCTTTCCATAAATCGGTTCAAGCTCCTTGCCAGGAAAAAATATACTCCCTTGCACTCCCGCGCTTAGTATCGTATTCGAAAATTTGTACAAGTCCCTGCTGTATCCTATAGTCAAAGCGTTCACATCATATATCTCATCATGTGCATTCTCGATCTGCAGCTCCTCTCCGGACTTCTGTACCCATTCATACCTTCCGTAAATTGCATTCTTGTTAAATTTATATGCTGATTCAAGTAAAAAGGAATTTTCTTTGTGATCACCACCGGCATCATTCCTTCCGAAAACTGCTGACCCTGTTAAAAAAGAACTTCTTCCTAATGTTTTTGAGTAGATCAATGAACCGGTTAACTTCTTTACGTTTTCATCAGGGTGTGACGATTCGGGACTCTTTATATAACCGTATGAAATTTGTGCCGCCGTTTCTTTTGTTGGGTTCACATTTAACCTGAAGGAATACGAATCGAACTTAGGCTTATCAAACCCCCACCTTTCTTCAGAGGGTTCCCTGCCGGTAAATACCGATCCTTCTAATTTTACATTATCATATCTAAATCCAAGAGTCGCTACACCGAATGTAATGTGCGTGGCATCCTGCCAGTGATGCCCCAGTGGAGAATCCGGATTAAATGAAGATGACAGCCTGTGCATGAATGCCACCGGACCTAATGCCGGTTCTCCCGGATATCCCAGGTATAAATTTACATCCGATTTATCAGTAAAGGAATGAGTATAATTTATAGAAAGCTCGGAGAAAAAATTATGCGGATGCTGTCTGTCTACAAGAGGCTTCCCTTCATATGTCTCTCCTGACTGAAATAATAACGGATACCCTTCACCTCCAACTGTGATTGGATCAAGTGAGAACATTCCGCTGAAACCGAACTTACCATTCCTCCCGACTTTGCTTTCACCCATCACCATATACCAGTTTGGAGCATCGAACATTGATGCGCCTCTGCTGCCCTCCTTCGTTATATCCTGGCTGTTATACCTTAAAAATAAATTACCGTGAAACATAAACATCCA
>CALGOI010000401.1 GCA_937959065.1 uncultured Ignavibacteriota bacterium
GGATACTTTAAAAGAAATTATTTAATTACTTAATTAGCACCATTCTCTTCGTCTCTGAAAAATCTCCTGCATTAAGTGTATAGAAATAAATTCCGCTAGTCAGGTCACCTCCGGATAGTTCCGCATTGTAGCTTCCGGCATTAAGCTCTTTATTTACGAGTGTTTTCACTTCACGTCCAAGCATATCATACACGGCAAGTTTAACGAATCCTTTTACCGGAATCTCGAATCTTATGTTCGTTGTTGGGTTAAACGGATTCGGATAGTTCTGTCCGAGTGAATATTTATCCGGTACCTGTGATGAAGTGATCGAAACTCCCACGGTACCGAGTATACCGCTCGAGTTTATGCTCTGAGCCCAGATTCCTGAACCCTGAGCCATTGTACCCCTGTTATCCATCCAGGTGTAAACAGCAGCTCCATCCCTGTTATATCCTACCATATCACTCTTCTCACTTAAGAGTGTACTAATGCCCTTTGGTCCCCAGATTACATTACCATCGTTATCCAATCTATAACCTTCAATTCTGTCTTTGTTACCAATTGTATCAAGAACATATGTTACGTAGACGTCGTTACCGTTTGTATTAACCAGTATGTTTATGGGAGCCTCCGCTGAAGTTAACGGAATGAATGTCTTCCCGGTATCAGTCCATAATCTGGTTCCGGCAGGAGATATCTTTTGCCCGAAAAGTCCGTAAGCGTTCTGATTCATGTTAGATCCCAGCCAGAATGCATAGATATTACCAGACTGGTCTACTCCAATGTTTGGTTCCACCTGGTTGAGGTTTGAATCAGTTGAGACATCAACCCCGTTAGGTGGGAAGGATAATGTTCCTGAAGAACTTATCCTTTGAACTCCGCTTGTTAAAACATTCAGATTCCTCGAATACATCCATGAGAAATAAGCACCCCCGTTTCCATCAGGAACTACATGTGGAACGACATACGGAGGAATATCAGGTGTATTTTTGGAGAAAATAGAATCTGTCCACACGGCTGCACCTGTTGAGTCCAGTTTCCTTACAAAGATGGTCTTAATATCAGGAACGAATGAACCCCCACCCTGGGGTCCGAAGCACCACGATACTAGTACAGAGCCGTTATCCGAAGGCGCGTTATTGGGATAGATGTTCTTATCAGACGGTGCAGGTGAAATTTTTACCGGCTGCGCCCATAGCAGATTACCGTTTGGTGAAACTCTCTGTGTCATAATGCTGGAGGTTGTATCAAGCTGTTCCCACCAGGTAAAGAATAAGTTTCCGTCCGATGCAATCGATACTTTTGGCCAGAGCTGGTAAGTTGCTGTTACGTTTGATAAAGCGATTCCGTTCGGTCCCCATAAAAAAGTACCAGAAGGGCTTATTTTGTATGCATATGGATTAATAGTAGTATCACCGCCTCCTGCTCCTCTTCTGTCGGAAAATGTTATAATAAGATTATCTCCTGCATCCACTTCGATGTCATAATCACCGATCCAGCTGTTCTGCGGATTTGAGCTTATTAGTAATCCATTTGTCGCGAACTGTGCGTTTCCGTTTATGTCCAGTTTTTGAAGGTATACATCGAGATTTCCGCTTCTGCCGTCGAACCAGGTGATGTATGTTTCACCGGTGGAAGTATGAGCTATTTTTGGAAGTAACTGCGCGTTATTCACATTGCAGATCAGCGTATTTGAATTCGGATCGCTTGTCCATTGCGCGAAAACATTACCTGTAAGTAAAAGAAGAATGGTCAATAATGTTGATTTCATAAGATATTAGTTTGATTAATTAGCGGTATGGGTCTATAAATATAAAAATTAACAGGATAAAATCAAAATGAATAAACAGTTATTTAAATCTGATGTGAAAGTTCTAATTTTGAATTTACAGAAGATTATAAATTATTCTGTTATAGTCCGGAAACCGGGTGTGTGAAAACAAGAGTTTGTTGTGTCATATGAATTTTTCATTTTCTCTTTTTTTTTCTGCCACTAATTAGCACTAATTTACGCGAATTAAAAGGGATTGGATTTAATGTCATCTTGGTAGTTTTTAGAATTTAAGTGTTTTGTTCTTACACACCCCGTCATTCCCGGTTTCACCGGAAATGCCACCCCTCTCAAGAGGGGATTTCAACACAATTCTGTACAAATATAAAGGGAGCGTTGGTAAATAATCAACATTAATCGGGTTATATGCGCATGTATTACCGATTGTGGAATAAGTCTTTAGTTATCAAGTTCATAAAGTTTGTCAAGTTTTTAAAGAATACTCTCTGCGTTCTCTCGGAGCGAAGCGGAGATCCCGCTTTAGCGGTGATGCGGTTAGATTTTCCCCTTCCGGAACTATCCCTATTGCCTTTTGTGTTATATCACTTTACATTACAGATAATTCAAAAAATACGACAATGAAAAGAAAACACTTAAACCAGGACTCGGCAATTCAAATTTTAACCGATTACGGAACAGTATTGAAGGAAAGCAATGATGCGGTAAACCCTGTTTCAGCTCTTCCTTACATGATTGATGAGATTAAGCATGCGATCGTATTTACTATGGAACTGCTCGAAAACCTTTACCAGCGCAGCGGCTGTGAAAAGGGCGAGTATGATAAAAATATGACAAACCTTGTTAATTCGTATGCTAAACTCAGTACGTTCATCGACGACGAAACGGCAAACAGGGTATATGAAATAGAGAACGTTGCCAAAAAGCTCCTTACCGATAAAAAGGCGAGGTCGATCTTAAGCGGTAACGTAATAATTCAAAAGGACTTGGACTTTGCGAAGGAAGTACTGGATGGTCTTGAGAAGAAAAAAACTGTTATGAAAACTGCGATTATGAGTGAAGCCGAAATGATAAAGGAAGCTGTAAAATCCAAAGTACTGGCATCTTACAATTAATTATTAATGTTTAATTATTAATGTGTAATAGTTCTCGTTCCCAAGCAGGAGTTTGGGAACGATTTTTTTTTAACTGGAAGTGTTGGTGTACTTAATCGTACATCCATTTTTTCATAAATTCATTGAAGTCTTTAAGCTGACGGGTAGCGAGAACAAGGTCGCTGCCCGTTGCTTCTTCAGTATAATC
>CALGOI010000402.1 GCA_937959065.1 uncultured Ignavibacteriota bacterium
CAAGGTCGTTTTTATAGGAAATAAGGGTATTAGGTGAGTAGTTTTTAGTCACCTCGAGGTATTCCAGGAACTCAACGAGATATTTACCGAAACTCTTATTCAAAAGAGTCATTCATTTAATTCGAAACTTCACCTTCTTCTGTTTCTCTTATCTCGTACTTAGCTTTACAGTTAGGGCATTCCATAAAGTCCCCGTCCTTTTTAGTATGCTTTTTAACGAGATAGTTACTATCACACTGCTCGCAATTCTGAATTACCGGTTTATAGTTAGAGATGAAGTCACAATCAGGGTATCTGGTACAGCCATAGAAAAGACGTTTCGCCTTTCCTCCTCTTCTTTCGAGGATCTCTCCTTCATTACATTTCGGACATTTGATACCGAGAGTGATCGGTTTAATTCCATTACACTTTGGATAGTTACTGCATCCGTAGAACTTACCATATCGCCCTACTTTGACTACCATATCAGCTCCGCATTTATCACAGGTTACACCTTTAGCAAGTTCCTTGTGCTCTTCGTGCTCGTCTTCGAGAGGCATAGATGCTTTACAACTCGGATAGCGCTCACAAGCCATAAATTGCCCGTTCCTTCCCCACTTCTTAACCATCTTGGCTCCGGTCTCCTCACCGCACTCCGGACAGTCTATTTCCGTTTTCTCGGTTAAAGTCTGCTTTATATCTTTAGCAACAGCATCTGCCGCGTCAAGATCTTTACTGAATGGGATATAGAAATCATCCAGTACTTTTTTGTATGTTGAATCCCCGTTTGCGATCGTATCGAGTTCATCTTCCATTTTAGCGGTGAATTCGACATTGATAACATCTTCGAAGTACTTACCAAGGATCTTATCGACGGTCATACCAAGGTTAGTTGCGTATAGTTTTCTTTCGTTTAGCTCTACATATTTCCTGTCAATAACAGTAGATACTATCAGCGCGAAAGTACTCGGACGTCCTATACCCAGAGTATCAAGCTGTTTAATAAGACTGGACTCTGTGTATCTAGCCGGAGGTTTAGTAAACTTCTGTTCTTTCATCAGGCTGACGACCTTTAGCATATCTTCTACGTTAAGGTCTTCAGGTATGATCGCATCGTCTTCCTCGGTATTTGGTGTATCCTCTTTATCATCACCGTAAACTTTTAAGAATCCTTCAAATTTTATTGTTCTTCCTGAAGCTCTGAACATATACTGATCCACATTGCCTCTCGGGCTAAGAGCTTTTATCAGGATCGTTTTCTGGTCAAATAAAGCGGGCTTCATTTGTGAAGCGATAAATCTATTGAATATCAAGTTGTACAATGCCAGCTGGTCTTTGCTAAGCAGTTTCATAAGTTCAGGAGACCGCTCTGTATTAGTAGGACGTATCGCTTCGTGAGCATCCTGTGTCTTCTTTGTACTTTTTTTAGGAGTAGTTGTATTCGGTTTATCCGGAAGATACTCTTTACCGTATTTCTCTTTAATGTAATCACGGCACGATTTAACCGCTTCAGGGCTTAGCCGTGTGGAATCAGTTCTCATATAAGTGATAAGACCGACATTACCCTCGCCTTTTACGACTTCAATACCTTCGTAAAGTTTCTGCGCGATCATCATTGTTTTCTTTGGAGAAAACCCAAGATTACTCGATGCAGCCTGCTGAAGCACACTGGTTGTGAAAGGCAGCGGAGGATTACGTTTAACTTCTTTAACTGTAATGTCAGTTATTTTGTACTGACTTCCATCCAGTTCCTTTAAAATCTTATGTGCCTGGTCAATGTTTTCGATACGAGGATTTTCACCGTTAAACTTGAGAGTATCATCATTTATTTTGAAAAGGCGTGCA
Organism: uncultured Ignavibacteriota bacterium; assembly: GCA_937959065.1. Lineage (GTDB taxonomy): Bacteria > Bacteroidota > Ignavibacteria > Tepidaquicellales > Tepidaquicellaceae > JAEYVS01. Next base: position 1,825 of record CALGOI010000402.1, read on the forward strand.
GTAAACTTCTTTGAACTTCCGGAAGGTTTTGAAAAGATGCCGTCTATGGTCCAGTATTCTTTTGGAACAAAACTCTGAATTTCTCTTTCCTTCTCACAAATGAGTTTAAGGGCAACCGACTGTACCCTTCCGGCTGATAATCCAAAGAAGAATGTTTTCCACAGGAACGGGCTTACTTTGTATCCCAGTATCCTGTCCATCACTCTACGCGCCATCTGTGAAGTAACAAGGTCTTCATTTATTGAGCGCGGGTTATCCATTGCTTCTTTTACCCCGGATTTGGTAATCTCATTAAAGAGGACTCTCTGGATATTCTTGTTAACGGGTTTAATCTCGGCGGCTATATCAGCGGCAATAGCTTCTCCTTCCCGGTCCGGGTCAGTCGCGATGAATATATCGCCTGATTTTTTAGCAGCGGCTTTGAGCTTTTCGAGGACGTCTTCCTTACCGGCTATAACTTCATAAACGGGGGTATAATCATTGTCAATATCCACGCTTATTTTGCTTTTAGGAAGATTTTTGATATGCCCCACGGTAGCTTCGACCACGTAGTCCTTACCGAGGTATTTAT
>CALGOI010000403.1 GCA_937959065.1 uncultured Ignavibacteriota bacterium
TTTCCCATTTTACCGTAACCGATAATATAAATATCCATTGTTAATTTATTTTTAAGCGAAAAAACGGTCATGCAGTGTCTGTACAACATTATCCAGATCTTTTCTTTCTACCACAAAACTTAAATTAATAAGTGATGCTCCCTGTGAGATCATAGTTATATTATAATCCATAAGTGATTCAAATATCTTTGTTGCTATTCCTTTCGTATTCTTAATATCCTTACCTATCACGCAAACCAGTGCCTTATCTTCCTCAACACTTACTTCAGAGAATTCCTCTAATTCTTTAATAATCTCTGAAATTCTCTCCTCATTGTCAAGCGTCAGCGATACGTTTACCTCGGAAGTGGTAATTAAATCTACCGAAGTCCTGTGTTTATCGAATATCTCGAATATCTTTTTCAAAAAACCATGCGCGAGCAGCATCCGCGGTGAATAAATATTAATAACTTTAATATTCTCTTTGCACGTGATGGATTTTATATCGTGATCACCATGCTCTATATCGTCTTTAATTAATGTGCCGGGGTTGGTAGGGTTATGTGAATTAAGCACGCGGACCGGAATACCTCTGTCCACCGCCGGGGTGATCGTCGACGGGTGCAATACCTTTGCCCCGAAGAATGCCAGCTCCGCCGCCTCCCTGAATGTAACCTCTTTTACTATCTGTGTACCCTTTACTTTTCGCGGGTCCGCCGTTAATATGCCGTCCACATCCGTCCATATTTCTATTTCGTCTGCATCCAGCGCCATCCCTATCAATGATGCCGTGTAATCCGAACCGCCTCTTCCGAGTGTGGTTGCGTTACCGGTCATAGATTTTGCGATGAAGCCCTGCGCCACCGGGATGGTTTCCCCGTCCAGCGCCGGAATTACGGTTTCCTTTACCCGCTCTGTGATGATGGTTTTTTGGGGGTCTCCACTCAGCGGCTCCTCGTCCGTAATTATGAACTCCCTTGAATCGAGCAGCATGCTCTTTAAACCCATGTCATTTAAAGTATATACGAGAATATTTGTGGAAAGCAGCTCTCCGTAGGCGAGTATCCTCGCGCGGCTTCTTTTTGAGAGCTCCGATAGCAGAAAGATACCCTTTACCAGGTCCGCCATCTGCCCGAACTTCTTATCCAGTATAGCTTTCAGCTCGTTTAGATTTTGCTCGCTCGTGATCAGCTGCTCAGCTATCAAATAGTGTTTAGCTTTTAGATCCGCTAAAATTTTATCGCAGACCTCCCTCTCTCCATCATTTGCATTTCTGCAGAGAGACTCGAGGGCATCGGTTGTTCCGGCTGTTGCCGATAAAACCACGACAGGATTACGTTCCAGCCTGGTTTTTATTATGTCTATTGTTCTTTTGAAGGCGGCTGTATCCTGTACCGAGGTGCCGCCAAATTTCATTACTATCATCCGAGTAGATTATTTTTCACCATGAATTCAGCGTTGAGTATCGCGGCGCCTGCGGCACCGCGTATGGTGTTATGTCCCAGCGCAGTGAACTTCCAGTCGAGGACCGTACA
>CALGOI010000404.1 GCA_937959065.1 uncultured Ignavibacteriota bacterium
AAAATTATGATGGTAAATGAAATAGTAAAATCAACAAGCTTTGACAAAACCGGAGTGAATGGTATAAAAACTCTTGGAAAATATACTTTTGTAAATATATTAGCACTGGTTATTAAACTATTTGTTGCTCCGGAGGTCGATTGTGAAAAATAAGTCCACGGTATTAAAGCTGCATAACTGAAAATCGGGTATGGAACTCCGTCACTTGGAACCTGAACCAGGTTTCCAAAAATAAAACTAAAAATTACCATCTGCATGAATGGATTTATAATAGCCCAAAGAAAACCAAGAATTGTCTGTTTATATAATACTGTTACATCCCGTCTAACCATAAAATACAGAAGGTCCTTGTATCTTAAAAACTCATTAAAAGATATAAATCGGAGTCCCTTTTGTTTTTCAATTATGTAATGAGGTATTTGCTTTGTTATGTTCAATCTTTATACAGTGGAAAATGATTTTTTTATATTCGCTAAATATATTCTGAGAAGACTTCTAAATTTAAGCCTATTAACCCATTTATACTTGCGTGTTTTGAGAGAAATACTTCTTAAAGCAAAAACTATCGACATTAGATTATATTTAATTACTTGAGTAAACTTCCTTTTAGATAAATTGATCCCGGACCATAAGAAATAATACCGGCTCAAGTAATTTTTTAAAAATTTACGGTCAAAATTAAAATCGCTACTCATTAATCTTTCCGCCAATACAATACGATTCCTTACCTGTACTTCCATTCCAAGTGATTTAGTCACGCTGTTGGGGTTAATCCTGTAAAATGACATTTGACGATCATCATAATAAAATTTTCCCTTTAAAGATGCCATTATCCAGTAAACAAAATCACCCAGGTCAAGTCCTTCCAGGTATTTTTTTTGATCATAAAAAGTTAATGCTTCTCTCCTGATTAAAACAGAGGACATAAAAGGTTGGGTAATTTGGCATGCCTCATAAAATCCTGTCACGTGATTTTCTTTATTGAATTTCTTTTTTAACTCAACACCCTCAGTTAATACGGAATCACAATCATGATGGCACAATACATAGTCTTCGTTATCTTCGAGAAATTCATGTTGATATTGTAATTTACCTGTATCTGTCCAGTAATCATCCCCGTCAAGGAATGCAATATACTTTCCTCTGCAAAGTGCAAGCGAGGATTCGTGATTTTGCCTCCCTACCATTCCTTTACCCCTTTCTGGCAGTAAATTTAATTTAATTTCGTTTGGATGCTTTGATGAATATGCTTTCAATATTTCTCTTGTCCCGTCAGTGGAAAAGTCATCTCCGATTATTATTTCATAAGGAAAATTAACTTTTTGCGAAAGTACACTATCAACAGCTTTATTAATATAGTCTCTATGATTGTATGTGGTTATTAAAACCGAAATCTCTGGTGAATTCATTTACAAATAATCGTCAATTTTCTAATACAGCATACCCAAATCCTGTCTTTCCAAAGCCGTTTCCGTTGTAAAGTAATATTGTCTTGTCATTATGCTTATATACCATAGGGTAGCATATCATTTGTGAATCCCAACCGACATCTGAACAAACTATTCCTGAATAGTCATCATGCCTATCCCAATCAATGCCATTTAAAGAAGTTGCTAACCCAATTCTGTAGCTATACATAGAATCTGTTCTGTAATTCTTAATATTTCTGTATGAATATAACATAATAAATTTATCATCATGTTTGAAAACCCAAGGTCTAGCAATGGCTTCATTTTTATGGGAATAATCTATGCATGGTTTATCATTTTTGCGCCAGTTTATACCATCATTAGATTCAGCATATCTAATATAATATTGAGGTTCTGGTCTATCATTAACAATTTCCCAACCGGTACATGAAACAAACCACATTCTCCACTTACCATTTTCAAATATAACACATGGTGCAGTATTAAAATAAGGTTCATTTATCACTATATCTAATAATGTGCCTTTTGAAAAAAAAAAAAAAACTTTTCCGCCATCACTAACTGCAAGCCCAATTGATAACCTGTAAGTAACAGTCACTTGAGGATTCCAGCCAATATAATACAAAAAATATCTATCATCCTTTTTTACAAGACATGAGGGCATTAATCCATTATCATCAAATGTACCAAGTTTTCCAAAAGATAAGATTGGTTTTTCAATTATCTTTATTACCTGCTCAGGGAAATCGGGATTTGTTTCAAGATAGTATATATTGGATCTTCCTTTATCATCCCTTGAAGAAAAGTATATTCTCATTAAATTATTTTCTAGTATCTGGGCCACTGGAATTGAAGCATGAGTTAAACTAGTTCCGGGTGGAGCATAAATTAATCCCTTTTTAACCCACTTCATATTAAAAATTTATTTCCTTACTGCTTTTCTCGCCTTTTTTAGCAGGATTTCCTACATAAACTCCCCATGCATCTGTATCTTTTGTAATACATGCTCCCATAGCAACCAAAGTCCCTTCATTCACTGTCACACCATCCCTTATTGTTGAATTCACACCAAAGAAAGAGCTGTCCTTTACATCACAATGTCCTGATAATACAACGTGGGATGTAAAAAATACATGATCTCCTATTCTTCCGTGGTGACCAATATGATTCCCGCTCCACATTACAACATTATTTCCAATGTTTGTAAATGGCTGCAGAGTATTGTCCTCCAGGATGAAACAGTTTTCACCTATCTCATTATTAAATACAGTAGCTTTAGAACTTACATAGCTTATGAGTTCATAACCTTTCTTTTTTATATCTTCAAAAACATTCTTTCTAAAACTATTCATCCCTTTTGGCGACATTGGAGCAAAAAATTTATACTCCCCCGGAGGATATTTATTCTCGATCTCTTCAAACGCTTCTACTTTAAGGCCGTCAAACGTGCCTTCTTCGGGGAGGTAATCACGATTTACAGAAAAAGCAACGGGTTCATGCTTGCTATCATTAAGAAGATAATACTTTGCAAGTTGAGCAAAATCTTTGACACCAAATATTATAACTTTAGACATAGTATATATTATTTATAAATATAAGTTGTATATTCATACAATCCGTAATCGTTACGGAATACAAAATTACGGCTGACCTCTCCTGTTAAAAAATTTGCCAGTGTATCAAAAGGCAAATGAAACAGATCATCCCGTTCCCAGTCTACATGTTTCGACATCACGTTAAACGCAACACCTTTTTTTGTTTTTTTATATACCGTCTTGACCATCTGTTTAAAATATTCAAACATTTCATCAAATGATAATTCTCGTTTTTCTGTAAATACTCCATTCATTATCACATAATCAAAATCCGGTACCTGTGAACCTTCCTTTAAAATATCAACCAGATAAAATTTTATCATGGGATACTTCTTTTTACAAAGTTCTATGAATTTTTGTGACAGATCTAGTCCGCTGTATTCTATACCTTCGATCTTATTATTCAATATATACTCATATAGATGAGCAGCACCGCACCCAAAATCCAATAGGGTATTGGATTGTTCATTAGTTTTTACCAAATCCAGCATAACCTCATATCTTTTTACTGCATCTCCATAATTTGGCCAGTCAACTCCTTTATGAGTATCACCGTATTTTTCCAGACAGCTTTCATAATGTTTTAATATGACTTTATAATCACTCATAAAGCACCCCATTCAGGATCAACATCCTTTAATACAATCCCGTCCTCATTTAGTTTATTGGAAGCCCAGTTTACTATATCAGGTACTTCCCCCGGTGTCCGGTGTTGAATAGTAGCGCTAAGCAGTGCATAAGTCATATGTTTTTTCCATGCATAAGTCATATCTGCAAAATGATAATGAAGTCTTACGAGAGGTATTTCAACTTCCTCCCCTTTGTAACCTTCGAAAAAAATATTTGTATAATCCATATAATCAGATGGCCAGAAAATTTCTGATAAAATCTTACTTATACGTGTTTTTTTTTGTTTGAAAGTGCTGTAGGGTAAAAATCTTTTAATAATCGCAACTACCCATTGCTTTCTCAACCATTTAAGATTATTCATTGGAAAAGGTTTGTACCTTTCTGTATATGTAAAATTTGGATTCCATCTCATTAGAAATGGGGTACGTCCTCTGGTTCTGCTATACCACTCAGGCTTATCAGCCCTGTATTTGTTGTTGCTCCCCCATAATGTTATTTCACGGAAATGATATCTGCCGACTTTGGGATCGTTTAATAAGTTGTCTTTTTCTTTCGCAAATCTAATATCTATTACATCATCAGAATCAGTGATCAGTACCCACTCAGGTTGCACGTCAGAAACAAAACTCAGAATTTTCTTTATGTTTCTTACAGGCTTCCATTCTTGGTAAGGCGGATTTTCGAATATTCTTATAACTTTATCAAATGATTTTGCAATTTTAACCGTATTGTCTGTAGAACCATCATCAAAAACAACTATTCCATCAGCAGATTCAGAAAGTCTTTCCAGGCACTTTCCTATAACCACCTCATCATTTTTTGCTAAAACACAAGCAAGTAATTTCATAAACTAATTTAAATTAATGAATAATTAACAAGGTGGGTTTTAATCTCGTCGGGACTATTGAACATCATTATATCAATTATAGACAGATTAGAAACAAATTTACTGCTGAATTGCTTGTACTCTATATTGCCTGATTCCAGGAAGTATAGATTAATATTTTCTTTCAAAAATTTTTCTTTATTGTACAATAACTTGCCGCCAATTGGATTCAAATATTCAGATGCATTTTCTTTTTTGCAAATGTCGAGTATTCTATCTTGCCCTTTCAAATTTGCATTATCATATACAGAAGAAGTATGTATCATTTCCGTTTCAATCTGTAAATAATCCACCGTCCGGTAAAGAATATGCCTTAAGATCTCCGATAAATTTTTGCCGCTCGAATCCATTAAAGGCGTTAACATACTATAAATAGTATTAAAATAAGGAGCTTTACTGTATGAATTCTTTAACGTTTTTAAAAATTTTTCTTTCCATTTACTATAATCATCTGTCAGTTCAATTTCATTAATTAATTTATTTTGACTGGATCTGCTAACCGGCATTGTAAAAAGATGTCCTTCACCGTTTACTAAGATTCTGTTTCGGTTAA
>CALGOI010000405.1 GCA_937959065.1 uncultured Ignavibacteriota bacterium
TTATCGCTGACGTTGTATATTTCATCTATCCACTAGAAGTTAGCGATAGCCGGAAGGCATTCCTGCCCAACACCTTCTATAAGATATGGAATAGCTTCAGGTATCTTACCTGTTTCGAGGTACGTCTTATAAATTGAACCGTACGGATCAGAACCAATGACTTTTATATTTGGGTTCTTTTCTTTGAGGTATTTACTTGCGCCTACGATTGTTCCGGTAGTGCCAACACCTGAAACGAAGTGAGTGACTTTCCCATCGGTGTCATTCCAGATCTCAGGTCCTGTAGTTTCATAATGCGCATCGTTATTGCCGGGGTTAGAGTACTGGTACATGAAGACGGAGTTAGGGATTTCCTTGTTAAGACGCTTAGCAACATTTACATAGTTCTCAGGGTCGTCTGGTTTAGCTGTCATGGGCTGAATGACGACTTCAGCTCCGAGTGCTTTAAGGTAGCTGCGTTTTTCTTCGGAGACCTTAGACGTCATCACGAAGATGCATTTGTATCCGCGAACAGCCGCGGTGAGTGCCAGACCTATACCGGTGTTACCGCTTGTTGCTTCTATGATTGTTCCGCCCGGTTTGAGTGAGCCGTCTTTTTCAGCGCGGTCTATCATTGAAATCCCGATACGGTCTTTAATGCTCCCGCCGGGATTCTGGAATTCGACTTTAGCAAGCACAGTGGCTTTAAATCCTTTAGTGATATTATTCAGCTTTACAAGAGGTGTATTACCAATAAGCTCTGTAATGTTGTTGTAAATTTTCATTAAGATATTTCTTTATAATTAATCTTTTAACGGTCTCATTAACGGGAAGAATATGACGTCCCGTATACTGTGTGAATTAGTCAGCAGCATAACCAGCCTGTCTACACCCAGCCCAACACCCGTTGTAGGCGGCATACCGACTTCGATAGCCTTAATAAAATCTTCATCGAGGGGATGAGTTTCTTCCTCGCCGCCTCTGCCGCGTTCCACCTGGTCTTCGAGCAGTTTACGCTGGAGGATGGGGTCATTTAACTCGGTGTAGGAGTTACCCATTTCCCAGCAGTTAATATAAGGTTCGAATCTCTCAACGAATATTACTTCCTCAGGATCTTCTCTCATTTCTTCTAGGTCTTTCATGCTGTACCTTCGAAGGGGCTTGCAAAGCGGAGTAGTATCTATCGGGTGTTCTGTCACGAAGGTAGGCTGAACGAGTTCGTGTTCGCACATCTCTTCGAATAACATCGCGATGAGTAATCCTTTATTCTTTTCGATCGCTTTATCAATGTGGATGTCTTTGCTTTTCAGGTAGTCAATTATCTCGGCGCGTTTCATTTCAAGTACGTTGAGCCCGGTTGTATCAGCGATTGCATCTGCCATAGTGACTCTGCGCCACGGGGCTTTGAAGTCGAGTTCTTTGTCGCCGTATTTTACTTTTGTAGTATCGTGAACGGCAAGGCATGCGTTCTCAACGACTCTTTCGAAGAGGTTCATACTGTCGTTGTAATCACCGTATGCACGGTACCACTCTACCTGTGTGAATTCGGGATTATGAGTTCTGTCGATTCCTTCGTTACGGAAGTCCTTAACGAATTCATATACCCTGTCGAATCCGCATACGATGAGACGCTTCAGAAAAAGTTCGTTAGATATGAGACGATAAAG
>CALGOI010000406.1 GCA_937959065.1 uncultured Ignavibacteriota bacterium
CTAATAGTCAGTAAAATTATTATTGCTGACAATTAAGAAATCCCCCATTTCTTCGCAAGGAAGTTAGTTGCCAAAACTCCGAAGGAGACTATGGTGATAGAACTCACCGGCATAAGTATTGCGGCAAATAAAGGTGTTAAAAGCCCCTGCAGTGCGAGTATCAGACCAGCGATGTTATAAAGTAACGAAAGAACGAAGCTGGTTTTAATCACTGCCATACTGTCCTTGGAGAAAACAATAAGGCGGTTTAGTTTTTCGAAAACACCGCTTTCGAGAATCCCGTCACATGCAGGGGTAAAATTGTTAATATCTTCCGAGACCGAAATGCCGATATTACTTTGCTTTAGAGCGCCAGCATCATTCAGTCCGTCTCCAAGCATTAACACATTCTTTTTCTGATTTTGTAATGAAATTATATAATCAAGTTTATCATGAACTGACATATTAAAATGGAGATTAGGTGAATCTCCAAAAAAACTTCTTAAATTCATTTCTTCGTTTTTGTTGTCACCGGTTAGCAAGTGTAAATCATAGCCATTGAGATGTTTAATGATCTCACTTAAACCTTTCCTGTAATTGTTATTTACAGTGAAGTATCCCTTTACATCCTCATCTATAGATACATAAACGTTTGAACCTGTTTCATTATTTTCTACAGTACTTCCTTTAATAAATTTTTCACTTCCAATTTTAACAAGCCTCCCAAGGATACTGCCGGAAAGACCTTTTCCTGTTTCTTCCATAAAATTACTGACTTCATATATATATTTGCTTTTAAGTGAGTTAAATAGAATTACACTAAGCGGATGCTGGGAGTTTATAGCCAGTGAGCGTATGAGTGCTATATCTTCCGTATTGAGATAACTTCCATTATAGTTAAGTGAACTCTCATTTGATTTTGTGATAGTACCTGTTTTATCGAAGACAATTGTATTAACATAGGAGATGTTTTCAACAACAGAAGGGTTTTTAATATAAAACTTATTTCGCCCAAAAATCCTCATTGAATTGCCGAGTGTGAATGGTAAGGATACTGCCAAAGCGCATGGACAAGCAACAATTAATACTGAAGTGAAAACATTCAGTGCATCATCAAAACCACTGGCAAGCAGCCAGGTAATTCCTCCCGTAATGGCAATTAGCAGAATATCCGGTTTAAAGTATTTACTGATCATATTAGCTATCTGAGAAATACCCGCTTCGTTTTTGTCAGATGTAAAAGTATCCCTGTTCCACAACTGAGTAAGGTAACTCTGAGATACATCTTTTACTATCTCCAGCACAAGAGTGGATCCTCTCTGTCTCCCCCCTGCATAGATAAGGTCGCCGGATTTTTTTAATACCGTAGCGGATTCACCGGTTACAAAGCTGTAATCGATATTTGCTTTACCATTGATTAATATAGCGTCAGCGGGAATTAATTCGTTATTTCTTACAACTATCCTGTTTCCGGTCTTAAGATTCGATAACGGGATTGTTTTTTCAATGTTGCTTTCAGTAATTGTGACAGAAAGAGGGAAGTATGATTTATAATTTCTTTCAAAATTTAGAGCCTCGTATGTTTTGTGTTTAACAAGTTTGCCAATCAGCAAAAGAAAAACCAATCCTGCCATTGAATCCATATATCCGGGGTCATTATATGCAAAAATATCATACAGACTCCTTGCGAATAAGACTATTATTCCAATTGAAAGAGGTACATCGATGTTTAACAATTTTGCTTTTAGCCCATTATATGCTGATATAAAATAAACTGAAGCAGAATAAAAAAATACGGGCAATGATAAGATGATAATGAAGTAAGCAAATAGATTTTTGAATTCCTGATCAACTTCACCCGAACTTGATAAATACTCCGGAAAAGAAAGAAGCATGATGTTACCAAAACAGAAAGCTGCTATTCCCAATTTTAGAGTAAGTGATTTGTCTGTTTTGACGAAACTTTTTCCAATAGCTGAATCAAGAGCGAGATAAGGTTCATATCCAATCTTTGCTAAAAGTATTACAACATTTTTTAAACTAGTTGTAGTGTTATCAAATTTTACAATGACATTCTTTTTGGGGAAGTTTACTTGAGAGAAAATAATACCGTTATCCAATCTATTCAGCTTCTCAAGAAGCCATATACAAGACGAACAATGAATTGATGGGATGTCGAATGTTATGGAAGATGTTTTACCATTGGAAAAATCAAGTAATTTTGCAATGGTAGGGGGATCGTCCAGGTACTCGAATTTACTTTCTAATATTTTATTCCCCTGCTTAGATCCGGGGTGGCTATCAATTGTATAATAATCACATAAGCCGTTAGAATAGAGGATTGAATAAACTGAGCTACAACCTGCACAGCAAAAAACTTTGCCATCCAGTGAGTATTTGTTATTTTTACATTTATCTCCGCAATGACTGCATTTCAACTCTTGCGAAGTTATTGTTTCTCCAAGTTTTTGCATGTATCAATTAAACCAGTTAATACAAAATTACAAATGAACAGTTATTTATCGCTATGAATACTGTCACATTGATTTGTGATTTTTGTCACAATTTTTGATATTGATAGTTTTTATGAATGGATTTAGCTTATTCAATAAATGCTTTCCATATGAAACTAAACGTATTACAGCATCCTTCCTGTGAATCCTGTCAATCCCGGATTAAATCGGTTTTTTGTGATCTTGATGATGAAAGTCTTCAAAATTTATCAATTCATAAGAGCTGCAGCGTGATCCCCAAAGGTCAGACTATTTTTTGGGAAGGCAATAAGGCACATGGAATGTACTGTATCAATAAAGGAGTTGTTAAGCTTTCAATGCTGGGAGTCGACGGTAAAGAGCAAATAGTCAGAATGGTAAAAGCCGGTGATATACTTGGTTATAGAGCCTTAATAACCGGTGAAGAGTATACGAGTTCAGCCGTTGCCATGGAAGATACTACAATTTGCCACATTCCCCGGGAAAATTTTATCAAGCTTCTTGAAGAAAATTCAGATCTTTCCATGGGGGTAATGAAATTATTGTCAAAAGAGCTTGACTCAGCTGAGCGGTCGATTTCCAGTTTGGCGCAAAAACAAGTCAGAGAGCGTGTAGCAGAGACACTACTTATGCTAAAAGAATTTTACGGCACTGAAGATGACGGATTTACCATCCAGGTACCGGTTTCAAGGTATGATATAGCAAGCATAGTCGGAACAGCAAGGGAGACTGCTACGAGGCTGCTCTCTGAGTTGAAACAGGAGAATGTTATAGATTTTGATGCTAAAAAGATAAAAATATTAAATGCTAAAGAGCTAATCTCAATAGCAAATCTTACAGATTAATTGCCCTCCTATTCTTTAAATCGTTTGACCTTACATTTAGTGATTGCTTTATGTATTTTAGTAGTTATCATAAATTTGAAAGGTTAAATGAAAGATCTGGCTCATAATAAAAAATTAAGAAATATTGCGATAATCGCGCACGTTGACCATGGGAAGACCACACTGGTGGACCATATGTTCAGGCAAAGCGGGACATTCCGGGAAAATCAGGAAGTCCAGGACAGGGTAATGGATAATATGGACCTGGAAAGAGAGAGAGGAATTACGATTGCCGCTAAAAACTGCTCAGTAAAATGGGGCGACGTAAAGATTAATATACTGGATACTCCGGGTCACGCCGATTTTGGTGGTGAAGTAGAAAGAGCGCTTATGATGGTTGATGGTGTAATATTGCTTGTAGACGCATCGGAAGGCCCGCTGCCGCAGACAAGATTTGTACTTAAAAAAGCTCTCGAGAATCATCTCAAAATTATAGTTGTTGTAAATAAGATTGACAGAAAAGATGCACGCCCCCAGGAAGTTTTGAATGAAGTTTATGATCTATTCATAGACCTCGATGCTACAGAAGACCAGATAGAGTTTCCGGTATTGTACGCAATTGGGAAACAGGGAATCGCACAGACATCTGTCGAAGGACATGGGAAAGACCTTGCGCCGTTATTTGATGAAATAATTAAGGAGATACCCGCACCGTCATATGAACCGGAGAATCCGTTCCAGATGCTGGTAGCCGATCTTGATTATTCTGATTTTCTTGGCAGGCTCGCGATAGGTAAAGTTGCCAACGGAAGAGCAAGAAAGAATGAAGAGCTGGCAAGAATTAACGAAGAAGGAAAGGTAGTACCGTTGAAAGTTACGAAGCTGCAGGTTTATGACGGAGTTAATTTCAGCGAGGTGGATGAGGTCGAGCCGGGAGATATTGTGATATTGTCCGGTATCGAGGAAGTTCACATTGGTGATACGATTACAACTCGCGAAAACCCGGTACCGCTGAAACGAATTGCGGTGGATGAACCCACTATCGCAATGCTCTTCTCTATTAACACTTCACCTTTATCAGGTAAAGAAGGAAAGATCGTCCAGTCTAATAAGATAAGAGAGAGACTGCATAAAGAAACGCTCAGTAACGTTGCATTAAAGTTCGAAGAATCCGGCGATGGTGACAGCTTTATAGTTAAGGGCAGGGGAGAATTCCAGATGGTAATTTTGATAGAGACCATGCGCCGTGAAGGATTTGAGCTGAGCGTAGGCCGTCCGAAAGTTATTAACAGGACGGTTGATGGTAAGTTGCACGAGCCGATCGAGCACTTATTCATAGACTGCGATGAAAATTTTGTTGGAATAGTCTCTGAAAAATTGTCAAAGCGAAAAGGAAGAATGATAAACCTTGTAAATCACGGTACCGGCAGAGTAAGGTTGGAGTTTTCTATTCCGTCACGTTCACTTATCGGATACCGGAATGAATTTCTGACAGATACACGTGGTACGGGTATTATGAATTCATATCTCCAGGGTTACGAGGAGTTTCGCGGCGAATTCCCGACAAGATTAACGGGTTCACTTGTATCCGACAGACAGGGAGACGCGCTGTCGTACGCACTTTATAACTTAGAACCGAGAGGTATTTTATTTGTCACTCCAAACGAACCTGTTTATGAAGGGATGATAGTAGGCGAGCACAACCGCGATAATGACTTAGATGTTAACCCGTGTAAAGGGAAAAAACTGACCAATATGAGGGCATCAGGTAAGGACGACGCCATAATGCTTACCCCCGTAACACCGATGACACTTGAGAGAGCAATTGATTTCATTAAAGATGACGAGCTGGTGGAAGTAACTCCGTTAAGCATAAGACTCAGAAAAACAATATTATCCTCGCAAAAGAGGCACACTATGAGAGGAAAGCAGTTCACCGGCAAAGCGGAGGTGGCGTGACAGATAAATTTATGGTTAAAAAGGCAAATGAGCTGGGGATCGACAGGATCAAACGGCATATCTTCATTTGCGCCGACCAGACAAAACCAAAATGTTGTTCACAAGAAGAAGGGCTTAAGTCATGGGATTATTTGAAAGGAAGAATCAAGGAACTGGGACTTGAAGAGCAGGGGATTTACAGGAGTAAAGCAAACTGCTTGAGGATATGTATGAAAGGACCTATTGCTGTGGTTTACCCGGAAGGTGTATGGTATCATTCTTGTACTCCTGAAGTGCTGGAGAGGATCATACAGGAGCATCTTATTGGAGGACAGCCGGTAGCAGAATACACAATTCCTACCGAGGAACAACCTGACTTAGATTAATTTACATCTGTAAACAGAGAACCCCCGTTTCCGGGGGTTTTTCAGACGGAATTACTTGCTTAAGACAAGCTTTTTCGTTTCTCTGTGAGATTCTGTTTGAAGAGTATAAAAATATATTCCGGATGTATATGATGAGGCATCCCATTCGTATTCATAAACTCCTGCGTTCAATTTCCCATTTACCAATACCGCTGTTTCTTTTCCCAGGATATCGAATATTTTAAGCTTTACAATTCCGGATTCCGGTAGGTCAAACCTGATCTTTGTTGAAGGATTAAAAGGATTCGGAAAGTTTTGGTATAGAATGAATTGACCGGGGATGTTGTTTGATGTTATGTTTATACCGGTACTCTTTTCATATTTTATTGTGACATAGTCAAGTGTACCCTCAGTACTGTTTCCGCATACATAAATATTTTCGGAATCATCTATATAATTAAGATATGCCATATCACCGCTGTTGCCGCCTCCGTTAAAAGTCTTCTTCCACTGCTGGTCACCTGAGGCATTATATTTAAGAGTAATAATATCTGTTGTACCGATACTGCTTTCATTGCTTCCCCCGCTTACATAAATGAAACCACCCGTACCTAGTGAAATGGAATAACCGTAGTCATTACTGGTATTGAAAGGACCGTGATACCTTTCAACCCATTGCTGTACTCCGCTTGAATTGTATTTGATTGTTACTATATCCAAGAAAGTACCGGCGCTTGTTCCCGTCACATATACATTACCGGAATCGTCAACAACTATATCGTTTGCATTATCCTGTCCGCTGACATCACCATTATACCTTCTAACCCAAACTGAGTCTCCTGAAGAATTATATTTTATTGTAACGTAGTCAGAACTAGCGGACGTACTCGCATTTTGTGAACTACCCGTTATATATACATTCCCTTGCAAATCCACAAACATTGAGGATGGTTCATCAAAATTGTCAGCCGGTCCGTTATATCTTCTAACCCAGAGAGAATCTCCTGATAAATTGTATTTGATGGTTAGAAAATCAGCGCTCAGAGAAGAGCTTGAACTCCTGCTTCGACCTGTGACATAAAGCGCACCTGACCGGTATAAGATCTTTGTAGCTATATCCTGGTCATTTCCTGTGCCGTTATATTTTTCCGACCATTGGAAAACCCCTGAAGCGTCATATGCAATAGTAAGATAATCACCGTTTGTTCTGCCTGTAACATACACATATCCCATCTCATCAATTGCAAGCGAGTATGCGTCATCATTACTACCGGAAGCGTAGCTATACCTCCTCACCCATACAGTATCGCCATTACTGTCATATTTTATTGTAAGGAAATCACTTGTCTGGTCCGAGGCAACGCTAGACCCCGTAACATACACAAACCCCAGACCGTCTACGGCAATATCCTTTGCTTCATCAGTAGGAATGCTGAGTCCGTTTCCGTCAAACCTTTCGACCCATAGTGTATCTCCTGAGGAGTTATACTTTATTGTGAGGAAGTCGAAATTATTTAAAAATCCGTCACTTCTGGATCTACCGGTAACATAGACATTTCCCGAGGCGTCAACAGTCATAGCACTGACTTCATCCTGTCCGTTTCCGGTTCCATCGTAGGTTGATGCCCATAGCTGGTTAACCTGGGCTTTCGCAGGTTCTAATAATATCAGAGCCGGCATTATTAGAGCCAAAATTAAAATTAAAAACTTTAGTGTTTTCATTTTCCGTCTGATTTTGTTTTTTTTAAAAATTTCAGTTTCAAGTTAACCACCATATCAATTTTTAGCCAAAGAGATTTTCCGCCATTTGTCTCAAATTATGGGTTGCTATTATTTGTCGAAAAGCTTAAATATCACTAGAATCAGCTATTTTCTGTCTTTTTCCGGATTAATAATTCTCATGAAATAAGCTCAATAAATGGAAGATTCAAATCTAATTCAGGTCTTAAAAACTTTAAGCTCAAATGAATTAAAAGATTTTGGGAGATTTGTGGATTCTCCATTTCATAACAGGAGAAAGGAAGTTTCGGAATTTTTCCAACTGATAAAGAAGTATTACCCGGATTTTAAAAACCGAAATCTCACAGATGAAAAGCTGTTCAGGAAATTATACCCGGGAAAGAAATATTATGAGAGGGTAATCCGCAGAATAGGTTCAT
>CALGOI010000407.1 GCA_937959065.1 uncultured Ignavibacteriota bacterium
CTTCCATTTAAGAATATTTTTTGAAACTGTATTATATCATAGAGGATAAGATAAATAACTATATTTATAAGATGCTTTATATAGTTTTGATCAAAGACCTTGAAGATCACTCGCTTAGTCTAGTTGAATTTCTGCTGGTGTTAATTTTTCAAAATAAATACAATCTTTTTCTTTATGAGGTTGAATTCCAGGCAGATTATTCTTCATCGGTCTTTAATTCACTATTTGATCAAATTGACCCGGTAAAGCTTCTTAATTTGTTAAAAGAGAAGGACACTGATAATTATCCTTATGTAGCAATCTATTATTATGAGTTGATGTCTATTTTACATCCCGATGATGAAAGCAACATTTCCAATTTTAAAGAATTGCTGGACAAGCACATAGAAAGATTTGACTGGCTTGAAAAGAGGAATTTTTATTACATTGTCGTTTCGGCATGTACATTGATGCTTGAAAAAGGTGCTGTGAAATATAAACCTGAATTATTACGAGCGTACGAAAGAATGCTAGAGCTGGGGATTTATTCGGAATACGAGGGTGGTTACTTTTCAGCAAAGCTTTTCAGGAATATTGTTGCAGCAGCGAGTCATGCGGGAGAATATGACTGGCTTGAGAAATTTATTAACGATTACAGTGATCAGTTATCAGAAAGTGAAAGAAAGAATGTATATAACCTAAGTAAGGCAATATTAAACTATTCAAGAGGGGAGTATGGTAAAACTCTTGAGAATATTATGGATATTGATATTGAGCTTGTACAGTTCAAGATAGATGTAAGGTATCTGACAGTGAAAACGTTTTATGAACTTAATTACTACGAACAATTATTGTCTTCAATAGATGCATTCAGGCATTTTTTATACAGTGATAAATATATCTCGGAAAGAGTTTCCGGTGTATATATTAATTTTTGTAATCTGGTGGG
Organism: uncultured Ignavibacteriota bacterium; assembly: GCA_937959065.1. Taxonomy (GTDB): domain Bacteria; phylum Bacteroidota; class Ignavibacteria; order Tepidaquicellales; family Tepidaquicellaceae; genus JAEYVS01. Next base: position 929 of record CALGOI010000407.1, read on the forward strand.
GAGGCTTGCCAAAATGAAGATTGACGGCATCACAGATAATCTACCTCTTGTTATTAAGGAAATTGAACAGCTTGAAAATAAAGTAACGTCAGAATGGCTGATGCAGAAGGCAAAGGAGTTGGAACAATAGAAAAACCCCCGTGAAAATATTAATCACGAGGGCTTTCTTAGTACGGGGCTTGTAAGGGACTCTAAATAAAATTTTTTAACTCAAATAACTTTCCTAAAGAACGATTTGATTGACCATATGATATTCCTGTTACGATAAGAATCAGGAATACCGATAGCAATATCTTTTTCATAAGGTTATCTTTTGTAAGAACTCCTTCTTTATAACACTTGAAGGAAATATTATTTTATCCGTATGCATAACTGTTAATTAAAAATTAATCGGGAATTCCGTTTTTGTCATCATCCTTAAACGCTTTGAATGAATCCTTTATATTATTGTCAATATCATTCTCATTAGCCGGTAAGTTTGGGTCAAGATAAATTCCATTGCTGATAAACCATGTATATGGGTTTACGCTTAAAGTTACATTAGTCTTCCCAATCGCAGTAACGACTATTGAGTCGGGGAAAGTGAGGAATTGATGAGCAGATTTCTTGGACTTATAAACAAAGGGAAGTCCATTGTATCTACCTTTAGCTATTACAGAATAATTTCCAAGTGAATCCCTGAATTCCGGATCCGGTAATGGGTCGTTATTGTTTGGTTTATGAATTTCAAATTTGATTTTATCATACGTTCCTTCCGGTATATATCCGGTGTCGATAGTGTTAACGAAATAATTTAACCCGAGGTACATTACAAAAGGACCTGTCTTGAAATTGTTTTCACCGTTACTCCTGTCTATAACTTTAATGTCTTTGATCAATATCTTAACCGAATCAAGTTCCAGTGTTCCACCAACAGCATCAAATGTATCCGGTGTGCTGTAAGCACTGACACCGAAGTTGTCAATGTCCGGTGGAGGCGCTATTATATAGTTTGGGCTATTATTACATCCGTAAATAAATAAAGCAATTAGTAATAATACTCCAAATAGCAATGTATATTGATAGGATCTAATTTTTTTAAATTCTTTCATATGATTTATTCCTTATGCCCTATTTATCTTTTGATTATTTGTCATTCGATTTTTAAAATCCTTAACTGATTCCGATCTTTCCCAAATTGATAAAAAATTACTTGCTGAATAATCAGCAAATGATTTGTTATATACAGCTATGTCAGTCCTTTCGTTCCCTGGTATATTTTTATCAACCAGGTTTATAAAGACGACTTTTCTGTCAAAGATTGCAATATTTTGAATAATTGATTTTGTTACTTTAACCTGTTCTCCATAATTAACAAATGATTCATAAAGTTTGATCAGGTTGTCTGTGGATACCGGCACCCATTTATCCCCTTCGAGAAGTTTAAAGTCCCCGGTTTCTTCATAAACAGATTTGACAATACCACCTTTATTAATAAAATTTTTTCCAACTTCATCGATCTCACCTGATATGTAACCCTCTATCCTGTTCATGATCAGAACTTCGTTTTTAGCTTGCTTTAAAAGGTCTATGAATTTTATGTGTCTGTGTTTATTAAATCCTTTTATAAGCTCGACCTGTTCCCCTGATGAAGAATTATGGTCAGAACCATACAAAGGTTTCATCATTTCAAATGATTCATTCAGGAATTGTAATCTTTTTTCTTCTTCATTCTTAATGGACCTTGACATCTTATCTTTTACTACATCTGGATCTATCATTTCATAACGCATTTTAGTTGATGTCTGAATTTCGTTACAGATACCTTCTTTTGCAAAAGATTTTAGAATTTCATAAACAGAAGTTCTTTGTACTTTTGCATTTTTGGCAATTTCAGCTGCAGTCATGTTTCTTCCTTTATACAATACCAGGAATACCTTTGCCTCATTGCTGGTGAAACCAACTTTCTCCAAATATTTTGATATTTTATCCATCAACTAATAATTGTTGTAAATTAATATACAACAAAATTAAGTTAGTTTAGGTACAATGTCAAGATAACAATATTACAGCAATATAAACTATTAATAATCAATATTTAAAACTATGAGATAATTACGATAATTTTGCGATTCTCATTAAAATTTTCTATCTTATTATAGAGAATATTTTTGAATTAAAAGAAAGGATGATATAATGGAACTGACCCAAAAATATCAAGGTGCAATAGATACTGCAAAAACACTAAGCAATGATGGAAGTGTCGAAGTAAGCCTTAAGGACAATAAACTTCACATGACTACAACTGTTAAGTCTCCTACCGAGAAAAATCTAATCTGGGACAAGATAAAAAATGAAGGCGGTGAAACACCAAATGACATAATGGCGGATATACGTACTGAACAGGATACTCCAACACACCAAAAAACATACATTGTTGGTGAAGGTGACACATTAATGAGTATATCCGAAAAGATATTTGGAGATAGGAACAGGTATATGGATATTTATAATGAGAACCAGAATATATTATCCGACCCGAACAAGATTGGGGTAGGACAAAAATTAGTTATTCCGAAATCTTAAAAAGGACTTTAAATGGCAGTATTAAAAGTGATCGAGTTACTTGCAGAATCCGATAAAAGCTGGGAAGATGCAGCACAGAATGCAGTAACAGAAGCATCAAAAACAGTAAAGAATATTCGGTCTGTATATATCAATGAAAAAACAGCCACTGTAAATGGCGATAAAATTGATAAGTTCAGAGTAAATGCGAAAGTAACTTTTGAAGTGAAAAACAATTAAATCTTTTATTAAGGGCTGCTTTAAGCAGCCCTTAATAATTTTTACACTCCATAATAGTTAAAAAGGATGCAAAATTTTCCAACCGAAGGTGTAGAGCTTACACATATCCTTGTTGTAAGTGATATCGAAAGATCAAAACAATTTTATTCGGATATTCTTGGAGCGGAAATCTACAGGGAGTACGGTGGAACTTCGTGCGTGCTTTCATTTCAGGGAAGCTGGCTGCTGCTTGTAACCGGCGGTGAGCCAACCGATGATAAGCCGGAAGTATATTTTTCCAAACCGGTAGATATTAATCAAGTAAGTCATGCAATGACTATCAGGGTACCTGATTGTAATGAAGCTTACGAGATTTTAAGATCCAGAGGAGCAGAGTTTATTACACCTCCATATAATTGGGGAGAGGAGATACGATGCTTTTTCCGGGACCCGGATGGTCATTTATTCGAGATCAGCTCAATAGTAAATAAGTGATGGAATTTTAAGAAAGACACACAAGAATCTTGTTTTAAATATATTTTTTTAAGAAGTCTGATAGGATTTTAATATTTGCAATCAGCAGACCAATAAACAGTGAAACAATTCCGGCAAAAATACTTCTAAATATTTTTGCACCGCTTAATATTCGTGCAGTATAACCATAAAAAAATAACATTCCGGCAAGCGAATATTCACTTAGATCAAAGGCAGTTTCAATTTCAATTAAACCTATTGCTGAGAGACTAAAAAACAAACACGGATAAATCACAGCAATAAATACGGGATATTGAGTTTTTATTATCTTAAAAATTCCTCCAAATTGTGTGGTACGGCGATGTTTAATTATCGTGCTCCAGTATATCAGAATAGGATTCGATCAAGAGAATGCTCACCACAGTTAATATAATTATGATAATCATTATTATCGAATTTGTAGGATAAACCTCCAGGCTTTCCATCACTGACAAAATTAATATTGTAGCATAAATTATTCTTGAAATGCCCTGGCCATTATCTTTTTTAGAAAATTCATTAAAAAAATTGGATGATAGAAAATCAAGATAATGAATTAAAGAATAATTTAAAATCATAAATTTTAGAATTGAATTGAACTGTTTTAGCAATTTTTTAAGAACAACTCCTGTGTAAACAATTATTTTTTGTGAAACCTTTTATTTAATAATACGTCTTAATATGTAATTAGTCGCAAAAAAGGAGATATTTAACTTAATTTATCGGAGATGAAAAATTTATTCTATTTGCTAAATATTTTTATGTTTTTCATAAGTTCTATTGTGATAGCTCAAGATTCCGGAAATGGAACAATCACAGGCACTGTTTATGATAAAAATTCCGGTTCTCCAATCGAAGAAGCCGGTGTTTCGATTTATAATATAACAGATTCAGTAAATGTCGTAGCCGGAGCAAACACAGATCCTTCCGGCAATTTTGTAATTTCTAATGTTCCAAACGGGGAATATTATGCAACAGTGAATTTAATTGGATACAGCACAGCTGTTGTAAGAGGTATTACAATTACAAATGAAAAGTCAGCTATAAATATTGGAAAAATCCTTTTAAAACCCGGGGAAACAATTACTGATGAGATCTTAGTGGAAGAAGAAACTCCGGAAGTTCAGATCACAGCAGAAAAAAAGATCTTTAATGTAAGCAAAGACCTTACATTAAAAGGAGGGAATGCGCTTGACGCTCTAAGAAATGTCCCTTCAGTAAGTATTGACCAGGATGGAAACGTTAGTTTGAGAGGAAGCGAAGGTGTGAAAATAACTGTAGATGGAAAACCATATGGGCTCGACGGACCTAACAGAGCTAATTTATTAAGGTCAATTTCTGCTGATAATATTGAATCGATTGAAGTAATAAATAACCCTTCTGCAAAATATGAAGCAGAAGGTATTTCAGGGATTATCAATATAATCACGAAGAAAAATGACGGATTTGGCTACAATGGAACAGTTACCTTAAGTACCTCTTCCGGAGATAAATATAATGGAAGCTTTAGCGGTAATCTCAAAAAGGATAACATGAATATTTTTGTTGATTACAGCCATAATATCTGGACTTCCAATTTTAATTCCTCAAGTACAAGACAGGTCTTCTTTAATTCATCTTTCCCTTTCTATGACCTGGAAGCTAATGCGAGGTTTAGGAGCAATTCTGATTATATTAGAGCAGGATTGGATTATACAATTGATAAATTAAATTCAGTTACATTATCGGGAAGTTATAACAAAAGATATTTCAAAAGTTTTGGAACCCAAGATAATACTGAATTTGATGCCAATAGAAATCTTGCGAATCAATTTATAACAAAAATAAACTCTACTGATGATGGTTATAATCTCGATTTGGCATTAAATTATTATCTCAAATTTAAGAATCCGAAACAAAAGCTTGATTTAGAAATAACATATAATAATTATGGAGATGATCAGGATGCAAATACTGTAAACCAGACAATTTATCCACAGCTGGAACCGGACCCTTATAATTATAATGAACTTCAGGATAATTTTACTAAGGAGATTAATGCTAAGCTGGATTATACACACCCGATTGGTGAAAACTCAAAATTTGAAACAGGTTACCAGGGGGAATTCATCATTGATGAAAACACATATAATTATGATACTTTAAATTATACAACCGGACAATACATAAGAGATGCAAACAGGTCGAATGAGTTTAACTTTGACAGGCAGGTTAATGGAATATATGCACTTTTTTCCAGCGGAATAGGTGACAACTTTACTTTTCAGGTAGGATTGAGAGCAGAAAATACCAACAGAACCGGGGAGCTTATCACAACAAATCAGTCATTTGACAAAAGTTCTTTTGACTTATTTCCGAGCGGAAGTCTTTCACAAAAACTTGGTGAAGAAGAGGAACTTCAGTTTAGTTACAGCAGGAGAATTAACAGGCCCAGGGCAGGAATGTTAAATCCATTCCCATCATTTTCTGCGGGAAGCAGGAATATATTTACTGGAAATCCAAATCTGGAATCACAATATATAAATTCATTTGAGCTTAGTTTTGCAAAATACTTTTCAACAACATCAATTATTCCATCTGTTTACTACAGACATTCTGATAACGAAATCTCACGTACAAGAACATTTATTGACAGCATTACAACAGTAACGAAATTTGATAATTATAAGAGCTCTGACACATATGGATTTGAACTTATATTTAATTCCAGGCCTACATCATGGCTTAGCCTGAATGGAAGCGTTGGATATCACAAAACAAAAATAAACGCTGATAATTTAGAACCCGGTCTTTCCAATGAGAATTCAACAGGGTCAGGCAGGATTTCAGCAAGACTAAATATTCCGGAATGGTTTAATTTCCAGGCCTCTTATTTTTATTCCGGTGAAATCGTGGCAGCACAAGCAATCATTCAGCCCTTCCAGGCCTTAGATCTGGCGATCTCCAGGGATTTCTTTGACGGAGCTGCAACGCTTTCTTTTCGTGTGAGTGATGTATTCAAATTATCTAAGTTTGATATAAACATAAATGATCCTTCATATTCCGAGAGCCTAATTTTCCAGAGAGATTCAAGGGTTGCAAATCTTTCATTCACGTTCAGATTTGGAGAGCAGGATAAAAATCAGAGAAGACGCCCAAGAGTTCCACAGGGAGACGAAGGCGGTAATATAGGATTTTAAAGGAAGTCTCAGTAGCCTCATATCAGCTCTGTCCCAATATTGGGACAGAGCTTTTTTTGTTTTTATGCCAAACATTTTTTATTTTATAATATAACCTCTAATTAACTAAAAAGGAGATACAATGCCTAAGGAATGGAGTAAGAAAGAGGAGAGAATGTATGAACACATTAAATCCTCCGAAAAAAAAGAGGGTAAAAGCGAGAAAAGAGCAAAACAAATTGCCGCCAGTACCGTTAATAAGAGGAGAAGAAAAAAAGGGGAAACATCTAACCGAACTACTAAAGGAACCGGTAATCCTAACCAATCTCTCGAGGATAGAACTAAAAAGGAGCTCTATAACAGAGCAAAAAATTTAAACATCGAGGGAAGAAGCCGAATGAATAAAAGGGAGCTTGTAAAAGCTATCCGAAGAAAACAATAGTTAACCATTTAACCAAAAAAACCGCCTTCAAGGCGGTTTTTTTATTTGTTTAATCTTGAATTAATTAGAGTTAATTTATGTTATATTGACTTAAGGATATTATGACCGTAAATTATTATCAATTCCAAACTTATTCTTAGGATGTTGTTAAACCTTATGCCATTTTAGAGTGTCAAATCTAAAACATAAGTATGATATTTTGGTTAATTCTAATTCTGCATTCATGACGAAATTTACAGGTTTTTTAGTAGTGGGGCTAATTTGTTTATTACTCTCTGGTAATGTTTATTCCCAAAATGGAACTATCTCCGGTAAAGTTGTAGATAATTCCACCGGGGCAGGAATCGAGGCCGTTTCCGTTTCACTTTATAAAGTTAGCGATTCTACAAATGTAGTAACAGGAGCTGAGACCGATGTAGTAGGTAATTTTATAATTAGTGAAATACCTTTCGGACAGTATTACCTTACTGTCAATTTTATAGGATATAATACAGCGGTAGTCAGAGGGATAAATCTTTCTGATTCAAAAAGTTCAGTGAATTTGGGTGAAATTAAACTTAAATCAGGGGAGACTGTTACGGAGGAGATAGTTGTTGAAGCCGAAGACCCGCCTGTACAGTTTACAGCTGAAAAGAAAATCTTTAATGTTGGGCAGGATCAGACAAACCGCGGCGGTAATGCACTCGACGTGCTGAAAAATCTCCCTTCTGTTGACGTGGACC
>CALGOI010000408.1 GCA_937959065.1 uncultured Ignavibacteriota bacterium
GGGGTGCTGCATGTAGTTACGGAGCACCGGGGGCTATATGGAGTCCGAAGGAGTTTCCTGATATAAACAATGACGGTGTTAAGGATATACTTGGCCTTTGCGGATTTAACGGTTCAATATTCGCGATTACAGGTGATGCCGGCGCGCAGATATGGGCAACATCCCTCGGGACAAGTAATAACGGCAAAATCCAAATACTCGATGATGCAAACGGTAATGGGTTTGCAGATTTCACATTATCAGCTCCACAGGTTGCCCATAGAATAGATTCAAAGACGATGAACATTTTATGGTCAAAACCCCTGGGTTCATCCTATATAAGAGGGGTTGATACTCCGGGAGATCTAAATGGAGATGGAATTGATGAAGTAGTAATAGCAACACAATCAACCCCGAGGCTGGTCGTACTAGAAGGGATGACCGGAAATATATTGTTTGATTTCAGCTTTGGCGCGGGAATAAACCAAAGAGGCGACAGAGCAGCGGTTTTGAATGATATAGATACTAATGGAATAAATGAATTTCTTGGTGGCAACAGGGAGGGAAGGGTAATATGTTTCTACGGCGGTGACGGAGTGATAAGCAGCATCGATCCGGTAGCGAATATCCCGGAGAAATTCGAATTACATCAGAATTATCCGAATCCGTTTAATCCGACGACAGTGATTGAATTTGATATTCCAAAAAATACTTATATAAAATTAAGTGTTTCTGATATCCTAGGCAGGGAAATTGCTGAATTATATTCCGGGAATTTAAACTCGGGTAAACATAAGTTTACATTTGAGGGAGAAAGCTTTAAAAGCGGGGTATATTTCTATACACTTGATGCCGGGGGCTACAAGTTCACTCGAAAAATGCTACTTATAAAGTAACATATTCATTATATATTTAATGTACGCAGAGTAAGGCATCACGGGAACGACCCTGGTGCCTATTTTTTTAACCTAATCTAAGTATTGAAGGATAAATCTGCATACATAATATTCTTAATTATATTGCTATCCACCAATCTTGTCTATTCGCATGATTCGACAAACCTTATTGATTCCACTACAATTGAAGCTGGATCGTCAGAAGATATTTTCTTTTCCGCCGGTTTTGCCGCGCACCTTGGGTCGGATGAAAACAGTACTCGCGGGAGCGCTTTCGGGTATTATCTTGGTTTTATTTATGCAAAGAGTATTTCAAGCAATTTATTCGTTTCGAGCGGTATAGACGGTTATTCCGTTCCATTTTCCGGGAAACGGCTTATAGGGCAGATAAATTTAAACGCCGGGTACAGAACAAAATTCGGAAGCAGGATTGATCTGTTTATGAGCACCGGCTTTTTCACCGGGTTTATACAAAGAATGGATTCAGGAGGATTTACTTCCGGTTTTCATTAACTTCTATATTCAGGTTTAACATGAGTAAAATTTACTCGATGGGATTAGTTGTTAAATATCCGTTTTTTACAGAAGCGCCTGATATAATACTTGGCGGAGCTTTTTTCGGTTTTTAATATAAAAAGGCAAGACCTGTCAAGTCCTGCCCAGATTAATGGTTATTGTCCACCGGCTGTAAATATTGTTTAACCGGTTAACCCAAAGCATAGTAGAAATATTTGTGCGTTTGTCTCTACTGCCCTTCAAATTAAAATTCAGAATTTTTAATCACAAGAATGTAATAGATGTTTATATAAATATCGAATCTGCTTTAATTCTGATTTTAATGTTAATAGGTTTTATATGATTGGCTTAAGTGTGTGTTTTTGACGCAAATCCATTCTAACATATATAGAATATTTGGATGCTCCTGCCTATCTTTGTATATGAGAAAGGTATTAGCAATAATTGGTCCCACTGCATCGGGAAAGACTACTCTAGGTATTGAAACTGCGAAGCTTCTTGATGGGGAGATAATTTCAGCAGATTCCCGGCAGATATATAAACATATAAACATAGCTGCCGCAGTGCCTTCTGAAGAAGAAAGGCAGGGCATTATTCATCACTTCATGGAGGAGTTAAATCTTAATGAAGAGTTCAATGCGGGTGATTTCGGTAAAAAAGGACGTGAAATAATAGAAGATATATTTACCCGGGGTAAACAGCCGGTAATAGTAGGTGGAAGCGGATTGTATATCAGGTCTCTTATCGACGGATTATTCGAAGAGGAAGTAGAGGATGAGGAGATCAGGGAAACGCTGTATGATAAATTAAAGCACAAAGGTAAGGAGTTTATGTATAATGCGATTAAAGAAATAGATAAAATTGCTGCCTCGACTATGATACCGGCAAATATCAGAAGAGTGATCAGAGCTCTGGAGATATATTATGCTACTGGCAAGAAGATATCCAACTTGCAAAAGAAAAAGATAGATACGGGATTTTATACAGTTCAGGTAGGGCTCAACTGGGACAGGCAGATATTATATAAAAGGATAAATGAAAGAGTTGATACAATGCTTGAGGAGGGATTGGTTGATGAAGTAAGGGAGCTTAAGAATACAGGATATAACCCGCAGGAATATAATTCACTTAATACAGTGGGGATAAAGGAAGTATTTAGCTATTTAGATAACGAAATTACTCAATCAACCATGATAGATTCTATTAAACAAAACTCCCGCAGATATGCTAAAAGACAGATGACGTGGTTCAGGAAAGATAAAAGAATAAACTGGATAAACCTTAAAGAAGATATGAACATCAAATATGTAGCGGGTGAAGTAGTAGAGTTCTTTAATGAATTTAAAGAAACTAAAACATCGAAATAATTGTAAATACTGGTCATATCGAGCTTCTTGTAAGTGATTATTCAGAATCTAGGATACTATATGGATATATTAGGATTTAAGCTGATCGAGGAACAGGGTGAGGGAAGTTTTGTCTGGCTGAAATCAGGTGAAGTATTAGTGCTTTGAGGCCGGGAAAGGGAGTTTCAAAGTCTAAGGAATATACGCATTCTCCACAGGTCTGGTTATTTATACTGATGATATGAAAAAGAATAAAGCTGAATGGAATTTAAAGGTCTGGTATTTAAAGCGGCTTAGACCAATGTTTCACATTCACTGACAGAGATTGAAACTGGTTTCCAGCTAAACTAATAATCCAAAACTTTTTATATCCTTTAATGTAAATACTGTAACACCCGCATAAACTGTTTAATAATTTTGTGATTTAGTAATTCTAATAAAATAATATGAGGGAAGTATACAGATTTTTATTAATTGCTTTCATAATTTTAACATTCTCAGTTATTTCTGAAGCCCAGGAAAAAACAACCGGATTTCCTAAAATAGACGGAAAGATACAGCCGGGTGAGTGGGATGATGCCGATATGTTTGATTCGTTTTATATGATGATACCCAGAGACGGAAAAAAAGATTATGACAGCACAATAGTGTATGTAAAACAATCCCGAACAGCTTTATACTTTGCATTTAAATACCATCCCAGAGGAAAGGTAATTTCAAAGTCGCTAACCAGAGACAGAAGCACTGAAGATGAGAACGAGTTTTTTATTGTATTAGACCTGGAGAATAAGAACCAGAACGGCTATATTTTTGCGTTCAGCTTTTTGAATAACCAGCGTGACCAGTTGGTGTTCAACCAGAGAAACAAATCTTCCGAGTGGGACTGGAAGTGGGATGTAAAGTCTACGATTTACAAAGAAGCAAAGAACGGCGAGCCGGGTTACATAGAAACAGAGGTAATAATACCGGTCGACCGTTTGCAGAATAAGAATACAAAGCAGATAGGAATAGACTTTCAACTTTTCTCTTACAAGCCGGATGGAAATTACTATTATTATTCATTAATACCTGATTCGGAATTACTATCTGTAGAGAAGATGTATAAATACGACCTAAAGCAGCCATTCGAAGAGAAATTGGATATTAAATTCGAAGCAACACCATATGTTGTTGCAGATAAATTCAACGATTCTACAGCAAATGCCAATCTTGGCGGTGACTTTAATGCAAGCCTGGATAAGCATAAGCTAAAAGGAACTTACAAGACTGACGAATCGACACTTGAAGCGGACCCATTCACATTTAATTTTAACAGGAGTACGACATTTCTGGAAGAGCGGAGGAAGTTCTTCAGTAAAGATCTGGATATATTCAGTTCACCTATCAATTTGTTTTACACTCGCTCTATAAAGAACATACTATACGGAGCAAATTATACTTTTAGAAGCGATAAGATAAAAGGCGGAGCTATTTTTGTACAGGAAGACGAGGATCTTTCGGGCAGGAACAGAAAGGTATTTTTTGGACGTCCATATTACGAAACTAATGAATTTAAGATAGGTTCGATGTATATATTTTCCAATAATGCCACTACTGATTACACGGAAAATATTTTCAGCGGTGATTTCTTTTACCGCTTCCAAGATAATCCTTTAAGGTTCGGTGGACAATTCGCTCATAGTAACAGCTCACAATCGGGTGTAGATATGAGCGGCAATGCGATGAGGATATATGGATATTACCAATATAATAACAATGGCGGACCATATGCAGACTATGGGTATAGCAGAACAGATGACGGATTCAGAGCATCAACTTCATTTAACAGCCAGACGGGTTTGTTAAGTGATTTTGAGGATTACTACATATCAGGCGGTTATAATTTTGTTTATGACAGAAAGTATTTTACGGATCTAAATTTTGGTGCCGGATATTATAACGCAAATGCGATTTCTGACGGATTTATTTATCAGCAAAGAATTAATCAATATTCCAATGTAAGCGTCTCCGAATGGATGAGGTTCAACCAATATATTGAGTATAACCGTCCGAATGACTTTGATGAGAATGGTCAATTAATCACGCGTACTAATATATTGCAGGATTATAATGCCACATTTTATTATGGAAATAATTCAGTAAACATAGGATATTATTTTGGTCCGTATTATGGTTCATATCTTCGAAATCCATATATGAGCTTTAATCTGTTCTTCTTTGAAAAAGTTGGTTTGAGAGGTAGTGTCCAGTATATAGATGATGGTTTTAACGAAGGTATGCTGATGAATACCAGAGTTGATTACAGGATATATGACAAACTGTATCTGCGGTCATTTTTCCAGAGAGATAATATTAGAGACCTTTCTTTATGCAATATGATGGCACAGTATGAATTCTTCGGAGGGAGCAACATATACCTGGTAATTAATCTTATCGGTGATGACCTTCAACAGACTAACAGATACTTTAAGGTTTCGTATCAATTTGATTTTTAAAAAATATCGGAATTGCAAAAAGGCGGGAAATATAACCCGCCTTTTTTGTTGAAAGGAATGTATGGTTTTACTTCATTAATATCATTTTCTTAGAAGCAGAAAAATTATCAGCTTCAAACTTATAAATTTAAATACAGCTTGAAAGATTTGCAACATTGAAATTAATTTCGTGATTACCTGGAAGAAGTTGACTATTTACTAAATCAGCAACTTCTCTGCCCATAATATCATATACTTTTAATGTTACATTCGCTGACTTTGGCAAGCTGAAACTGATACTTGTAGAGGGATTAAATGGATTTGGATAGTTCTGTCCAAGAGAATATGAATTAGGGGAATTGTTTCCCGAAGTTGTAAGTGATGTTACAGTAGTATCCCAATCAAATTTAAATGCTCTGTAGGTTAAGTAACCAGCAGGTAACTTCATTTCAAGTGCAACCTGACCTTCAGGTGTAACTTCGCTTAATGTCGTACCGTTATATCCCCAACCGATCATAGTGTTTCCGTTTTCAAGTCTTTGTACACTTCCCATTGCAAATGCATAAATTGTTGGAGTATTTCTGTATTCCCAGGCTAATGTGGCTGTAAGATTTGTCTCGTCAAGAGTGTATTCTACAGCTCTTGAAAAAGAGGGAGAATGGTAATTACCATTATCATATAAAATTATATTTCCATTATCAATTCTTCTGATACAATGCTGCCGGCTGAATTTAATGGGATCGTTTATGAAAGTGAATTGATTATTGATACCGCCAAGACGCCAGATAATTGAACCTTTGTTCCTGTCAATTTTTGTAATTTCATCCATATTACGGCTTGAAATCATTAAGTTTCCATCGGTATCCATATGTATGGCATTACCGTGAACATAATCGATTGTTCGAGATGTAAGATCAATATTAGTTACGTCTGTAATCTGGAAGTGATCCCAGCTTCTCCACTGGAATACTACGTTTTTATTTGAATCTAATTCCTGAATAATCAGCCCAACAACCATAGCAGCTGTATCACCTCCCGGAACAATCTGACTCATGTCAATAATTTGGGGATCATATGACATTAATAGTGCATGTTTATTAGGTAGAAGCACCAATTCATGCAAATCAGTAGTATATCCATTTCCGCAGGCAAAAGAGTCAATTATTTGATAAGCAGTATTCAATTGGTAAAATTTCTCTTTTCTAGTCTCAAAATAAGTTAATGTACCATCATTTTGCCGTTTAAAATCATGTCCCTGAAACTCAAGTGGGGTATTATAGTAAAGGGTTCCGTTATTTTCACCTATTAATAGATAAGAAGGTTCATTACTAAACGGTGAAACAAAAATTTTTCCCGGAAAAGGGTTATTGGAGATAGTTACTGTTAATTGAGGTATTTCATTTTGGTCTAGTTTGAATGGTGTCCTGAAATATTCACCAAGTTCATTTCTCAATGTATTTTCACTACTCCATATATTTCTCTTTAATTCTGTGAGGAAGGAATATTCAAAGTTAGTATTTGAATTAAATTTTACCGAATTACTATTGGAAGTGACCTTTACTGTTACCACTTCGTCCGGATAAAAGGGTGTTGTGGGTAAAAATAAAATCTTTTTGTTGTCGGATGAAAGTTTAAAATCTCCATTGTGCAAACCGCTTTTGGAACCGGTAACAATTATACTTGTTGAATAGAGTGTATTTGCACTGATCGAATTATCGAGACCGATAATGATTGAGTTGTAAATGCTGACATGTTCCGAGTTTGGAAGGGGATCAAGATAAATTACATCAGCTTTTATAAGGGAATGAAAGGGTAATAAAATGAAAAAAACAAGGAGTAATCGTTTCATATATTCTCGATGAATTATAGTTAATAATTGTATTTTTCATTTATTCCCCTAATAAAAAACACATGTAAAGAACGACAGCTTATTGTCTTAAGCACAAAAATACGCTACTGCAATATACAAAATAGGCATAAAATTGGTATAGTTTTGTTTATATTTCCTCATGGCTAAAAAGGTACCTTTATTGCCAATTCTATCCATTACCTTCGTCGGGACGTTAGGATATAGCATTATTATCCCGTTTCTAGTGTACCTTGTAGAGGAGTATGGTGGAAACGCAATAATATATGGAATTCTGGGAGCTACTTACCCGGCATTTCAATTATTCGGTGCTCCAATACTTGGAAAATGGTCTGATATATACGGACGGAAAAAGATACTATTCCTGAGTCAGACAGGGACTCTTGTTTCGTGGCTGGTCTTTTTATCGGCGATGCTTGTCCCGTTAACCGTTTTTGGTGAATTTGATTCAGGTTTTTTGGGGACTTTTTCAATTACACTCCCATTAATGTTGATTTTTCTCGCCAGAGCATTCGATGGACTTACGGGTGGTAATATATCAGTAGCAAATGCTTATCTGGCTGATATAACAAATGAGAAGAATAGAAGCAAGAACTACGGGAAAATGTCCATAGCCTCAAATCTCGGTTTCATAATGGGTCCGGCTTTGGCGGGTGTTCTTGGAGCGACCTCTCTTGGTTATTTTCTCCCGGTTTATGCTGCGATATTAATTTCAATTATCGCAACAATACTAGTAGCTTTTTACCTACCCGATGCAAACCCCTGTGACAATGAAGAAAGTATAAGAAGAACAGGTTTGCGTAAGTTATTCAATTTCGAACAAAAGGAGTGCATTGAATCAAAAAACGACCGGAAAATTAAATTTAGTGAAATTACAAAAATCGAAGGAATTCCTTTTGTCCTTATTCTTTACTTTCTCGTTTTTCTTGGGTTTAGTATTTTTTATACTGCATTCCCGGTACACGCGCAGCAGACATTGAAATGGAGTGTTACTGAACTTGGCATATATTTCTCGGCTATCAGCTTCATTATGATTATTATACAGGGGCCGGTGCTTTCCAGGTTATCTAAAAAATACGATGATAGTACGCTTTCTCTTTACGGAAGCATTATACTTGGCACAAATTTCGTATTGCTTATGTTTATCGATATAAAGCTTGTTTATCTTGCAGGTGTACTGTTCGCTGTAGGGAATGGTATTATGTGGCCTTCCGTTCTGTCGATCCTTTCACGCCTGGCAGGTAAGAAATACCAGGGAGCAGTACAGGGGTTCGCGGGAAGCGCGGGGAGTCTTGCCGGTATCATCGGGCTTACTGTCGGTGGAATATTATATGTCCAGCTAAATTCAACTACCTTTCTTATTTCAGCAGTAATAATATATTTAACATTTATACTCTCGTTTAGACTCATCAGATTAGAAAAAAAATGTGTATCCAAAGAAGAATTTGAAAAG
>CALGOI010000409.1 GCA_937959065.1 uncultured Ignavibacteriota bacterium
AACGGGACGCATACAAATTTCCGTCTGCATCTAAGGTAAGGCAATCGTCGAATGTCGATGGGCCTGGTACCAGTGTACTGACTGTTTGTGAGAATGTTATCTGGAAAAAACACAGAAATGCTGCGAAGACTGTAAAGATCGTCTTTTTCATAATTGAGAGCGCTTTAATTAAAAAAAAAGAGGGCCATTGAATTATTGGCCCTCAGGTAAAAATATAATAAAATTTATTAAATAATTATATCTATATGACAGATTAGTTCACTCCAAGCCATGCATTTCTTAACTTTAACTGCTCAGATGTGGGATTATCAATTGGACTAAGATTATGTGTAAGAGTTTTTTCAATTAATATCATTTCAGCGGAGAGAGTCTCCTTCTTGCCGTCTCTTACTACCACTATTTCCATATCGTCACCTTCTTTTATATTATTAAACAATTCATCGAAAAATGCCTGTAATCCGTCTTCAGGTATCTGAGTTCCGTTTATACTGAAAAATTCGTCGCCTACTTTATACCCAAGAGCTTTTCCAAACTCGTCCATACCGGCTGTACCGGCTACTTTTAATCTTTTTGTTTCGGGGTTGTAACCCAACTGGATGCTTCCCAGTGTAAGATCCCTAATGACATCTTTCTCTTTGTATTCAATTCCGGCAAGCGACATCACTTCTCTTATCGGAAGCGAAGTAGATGCCTCTACGTAAGTCTTTAAAAACTCTCCCATTTCATGATATGTCATTTCAACTATTACTCCCAAAAGTTCTTCGTCCTTGAACGGTTTATCTTTACCATACCTCTTTGAGAGGTCGATCATCATATCATTCAATCCGTATCTTCCGTCAGATAAAGAGAGAAGTTTAACATCGAGCAGCATCCCGATCAATGCTCCCTTTTCATACACATTAAGATACTCGTCCTGGTATTCTTCGAGGCTTCCCTTGCTCATTACTGTAAAGGGAAGGTCATCATCGAACTGGTTGAGCGAAGTCCTGATCTTTGTGCTCATTGCATCAAAAAATGCAGTTTGTGATTTTATCCCATACTTCACCTGAACGTGGTGAGCGAAGTATTCAATAACTCCCTCGTACATCCACAGGTGTTCGGACATCTGAGGTTTATTAAAATCGAAATGATGTATCTCTTCAGAGTGAATGTTTAGCGGTGTCAGTATATGAAAGAATTCATGCGCAGCTATTCTCAGCATTCCATCGATAAGGTCTTTCTGCGGAGCATCCGGCATGAAGTACACAGATGAGTACGAGTGTTCAAGAGCTCCGAATGCAAACGCGCCGACTCCGGCATCAGATTGATATCCGTCCATATCCTGGAAGTACATTATGAAAGCGTATTTATCGACTGGAAGTGTACCGCCGAGGTATTCCTTTTGAGCTTCGAGTACTTTTTTGAAGCCCTCCGCCATGAACTTCGATTTTACGTTCCCGCCCGGTGAATAAACCGAGACGATCACTTTTGCACCGCCCATTTCCATAACAGTTGTATCCGGTCTGCTGTACATTATCGGGGAGTCGACCAGCCTGTTGTAGCTCTCAGTGATGAATATATCTTTTCCTTCTTCATTGTCGGATGGTATCATACCGGTCGAGCCGTAAAATCCGTCCGGGTGAATTATCTCAACTATGTACTCATTCTGTTTCATATTATCCAGGTACCCGAAGAAACCATGCGTATTAACCAAAAAAACCTTCCCATCCTCTATATTTGTACCTCCCATTTTATAGATAGGATTTTCCGTTATCTCTGCGTCGAATGTATCGTCAACTTTGTAAGTTAATCTATACAATCCCTTCGCGTTATCGATCCTCCAGCCGTTTGTTTCAATCTTCTCTACAGGGAGTTCACTGCCGTCAGCAGTATATGCTTTTACGTCGCTAATGAATCTTCCGAAATCCGCGATCCTGTACGTGCCCGGAATAACCTTAGGAAGGTAAAATACTATTGATTCCTCAGAAATTTTTGGAGTGATCAATTCCACACTCACATTGTCGTTGGTTACCTTTGTCAGGTCAAGGAAGTATCTGTAGCTGTTATCCTGAGAGATATCCTGTGCAGACAGATTGACTGATAATAAACAAAAAACGGCTAAAATTATTATTTTACGCATAATTTTGAGTAAATTTTATAAAACGGGAATAGAAATAATACGGTTTAAAATAAATAATAGTTACGAAATATAATACACAAAGCTATTGAAAAGTTCATTCTAAAATCATAAATTTTAGTTATGAGAATCCTTGCTATCATAATATTATCCACAGCCTTATTGTGTTCAAGCATTTCAACAGCCGGTGACGGATTCAGACGACCATTCAAGAAAGGCGATTATTATGAGTTTATGTTTGTAGATAACGGAATAGGTGGATATAGATATTCAGGAAGAGTAATTCATGATACATTGATAGAAAGGATGTATGTAAGCACAGTACAAATATATGACGAACCTCCACTGGGAAATTATACAATAACTTATAAATTTGATACTGTTTCATTAAAATTGTATGGAGGAACTTCAACTTCGTGCCCCGATTCAAACGGAAATTATCTTGCTGCGGGTTTTAATCTTCCAATTGGTTTTATTTGGGATACTTGTACTAATAATAATTCCAGGAACATGATTTCGGATACCGGATCTTATTCTCAAATGCTTTTAAGCGGTATACCATTGAGATTTGTTGAAAGAAAAGACACAATTGGTGCCCCGGTCGATATATCTTCTGTTTATGTTTTTTACGAAATGTTTGGATTTGCTTATTTTGGTGCAAGCAGTGGAAGTCCCTTTGGTAATCATCCTTATTATAAAGCGATTGATGGAGCTGTTATTGATGGTGTTACTTACGGTACAATAGTTTTAAGTGTTAACCAGATCTCATCCGAAATCCCTAACGGCTATTCCCTGTCACAAAACTACCCTAACCCATTCAATCCGGCTACTACGATAAGTTTCGATATCCCTATCAAGGAGAACGTGCGGTTGGTTGTGTATGATCAACTTGGCAGAGAGGTACGTGAACTGGTGAGCGAGACCCTCTCGCCCGGTTCGTATCAATATAAATTCACCGCTAACAATCTTCCCAGCGGTTTATATTACTACACATTACAAACGGGAAATTATTCCCAGACAAAAAAGATGCTGCTGGTCAAGTAACGAACTACAATTCCATCTCCCATATCTTTTCACCGGTTTCCCAGTCAAAACACATTATTCCAAGGCCTGTCACTTTAAAAATAAACATCTCACCTCCCCTGTCGCCTTTCAGCTTGCTCCTGAGGAAGAACATTTTATTGAACGGGTCTTCGTCCTCATTCAGCTTTAATTCCTCAAAAAGCTCGTCGTTCGTTGTCTTTGTCCATTTTATATTTCCTTCATTATCTATTCTCGAGAGAAGACGGCCTGCTTTTTTACCAAGCTGGTCCTGGTACAATACAACTACTCCTTCGTCATCGAAGTATAACACCTCTCCCTCCAGATAGACTTTATCCGGCGTCATTGATCTGGATGTCGATTGGTAATGTTTCATTATATAGTTGCCGTCTTCTATCATGCTCTCGGGTATATGTGAACCGAATACCTTACCGGCAGGTCCGGTTATCTTGTAAAGGACTTTTCTCTCGGTTGATCCGGACTCATTAACAAGAGTATATATGGTGGCACTGCCGCTCAAGTTTTTTTCTGCGTATGCATTATAGTCTGCCGTGCTTTTGAACGTCGTATCCTTTTGGATTAGATATACCTGGTCCAGACCGTCCTTAGTTTTTATGTTTAACCTTGGAGGTTTATCTTCATATATAAGCTGGGATATTCCCGCTCCGAATCTTGTGTTTTTTGTGGTAAAGTCCTTCGTATTCATAATCTGAGTGCCGGTAGCTGCATCATATACATTTATCATTGGTTCGATTTCCTTGTATTCACAGCTTAATATACAAACATTCATATATATAGAGAACATTTTT
>CALGOI010000410.1 GCA_937959065.1 uncultured Ignavibacteriota bacterium
AGGAAAAAGCTTTGCATATCTTGTACCTGCCATATTATTTGCCAGGAAACATCAACGAAAAGCATTAATCTCAACCCACACAATTAATCTGCAGGAACAACTAATCAACAAGGATATACCATTTTTAAAAGAAGTTTTACCGGTTGAGTTCAAGGCAAGTTTAATGAAAGGAAAGTCTAATTATATTTGCCCTAAGCGTCTCCGTAAAGCATCTGAAACAGCAAACAAGTTATTTGAGGATGACGAACAAATCTTTCTTGACAGGTTAAATATTTGGGCAAATGATACCATTGATGGTACAAGATCTGACATAAGATTTCCGATTATAGAGCAGGTTTGGGATGATGTATGTGCGGAAAGGGGAGTCTGTACAACTAAAACATGCGGTGTAAAGAATACTGAGTGTTTCTTTCAGAAAGCAAAAATGGAGCTGGAGAGTTCGGATGTGATAATATTAAATCATCATTTGTTCTTCACATTATTCGATGGGTTAAAAGATGAAGACAGCGATGGGTATTTATATAAAAATGATTTTTTAATATTTGACGAAGCACATACTGTCGAGTCGATTGCAGCAGACCATTTATACCCACGTCTTTCCAGAGAAATGATCAAGTATAATTTGTTAAAGCTATACAATGAAAGGAAGCGGAAAGGTTTTCTTCTCTCTTTTCCATCCCTGCATATATTCCCGGTAATTCAAAATCTGCTTGAATTAAATCAGAAATTTTTTTCGGGAGTGAAGGAAAAGCTATTCCATATGTCGGACGGCAAATTAGAGCGATTAGCAGAGAGAGTGTATGAACCAAATGTTACTGAAGATATTCTGAGCGGGGAGCTAACTAAATTGATAGAAGCCCTTAGAAAGCTACGTCCTCTGAGCAAAGATGAATGGATTGAGAATGAATTAAACGAATATATTCTCCGGTTAGGGGAATTCAGGTATCTCATTTCGGAATTCCTTGAAATGAAGAAAAATCAGGAACGATCAGATGAATTTGTTTACTGGGTCGAAGTTGCTTCGAGACGACATGAAGCAAATGTTTCATTGTGTTCCCATTGAACTGTCTGATTTTTTCAGAGAGAATATATTCAGGGAAGGACATAGCTCTATCTTTACAAGCGCAACACTTACAGTCGATAACAGATTTATTTATTTCAAGAAGAGGTTAGGGGGTGAGATTGCAAGAGAGCTTAATTTACCATCACAGTTTGATTTTGCCAGGCAGGTTAAAATCTATATTCCTAAGAACATTCCCATACCAACCCGTGAAAATAATGAAGAGTATAGAAAGATATTAAAAGAGCAGATAGAATATTACATAAGACAAACTGATGGAAAAGCTCTGGTACTATTTACAAACTCTTTTTTAATGCGACAGACGGCGGATTCAATAAGAGAAGAATGGTTGGATGAAAATGTGAATATCCTTGTTCAGGGTGAAGGTATGTCACGTAATCATTTGCTGAATAATTTCAGGACTGATGTTAACTCAGTTTTATTCGGATTAGATAGTTTCTGGCTAGGTGTAGATGTACCCGGGGAAGCATTAAGTAATTTAATTATAACAAAGCTACCTTTTCTAGTCCCGGATCATCCCGTAATTAAAGCCAGGATGGAATTCATCGATTCACACGGTGGTAACAGCTTTATGGAGTATTCATTACCGGAAGCAATTTTAAAATTCAGGCAAGGAGTAGGCAGGCTTATTAGAAGTAAAAAGGATACCGGAATAATCGTTATTCTTGATTCCAGGATCCTTTCTAAGTTCTATGGAAAGTATTTTATTAATTCAATTGATGAATGCGAAGTAATAATAATGGATTAATGTTCCCAGTATTCTTTGATAGATATCTCACCATTCGAAACAAGTTCTTTTAGTCCCTCTTGTAGATATGGTTTATGTGAAAAGC
>CALGOI010000411.1 GCA_937959065.1 uncultured Ignavibacteriota bacterium
AAAGATTTACGATAGGATTGCTCCTGCTTATGCCGTTGCTGATCCCCGGAATCACAATACATTATTTATTATCGGAAGGTGTTGTTGAAATAAAAAGACAAAAACAGTCCGGCGCACTTCAAGCTCTTGATTTTTGGGCTAAGCAGCGTGCATACCCGGAAGATTTTGTTCCCGATTACAAATATCACGAAGCGTTTGAATATTCTAAGAATAATCTGCAATCAGACAATGCCGGAAACTCATGGGAAACTCTCGGACCACATAACTTTGGAGGTAGGACAATCTCGATTTTTATTAATCCTCTAAATGGAAATACAATTTATGCAGGTTCAGCCAGTGGAGGTTTATGGAGAAGCTATACCGGCGGAGTCGGTACGAGCGCATGGCAGCAGATAAATACAGGTTTCTCAGTCCTCGGTGTTGGAGCAATCGCTATGCATCCGTCTGATACTAATACTCTCTACATAGGTACAGGTGAAGTTTACGGGTACGGCAGTTCGATCGGTGGGTTTAGTGTCAGAACAACACGAGGAAGCTACGGAATAGGAATTCTTAAAACAACTAACGGGGGCCTTAACTGGAGTAAAACTCTAGACTGGTCTTATAACACAATGCGTGGTGTGCAGGTTGTAAAGATAAACCCGCTCAATCCTAACACAGTATGGGCAGGTACAACGGAAGGAACTTATGTGACTTTTAATGCCGGTGGAAGTTGGAATAAAGTTGATACGAATATAATGGTAACCGACATTGCAATTCACCCAACAGATACAGGAACGGTGCTTATTGCGTGCGGTAATCTCGGTACGATTGGAAACGGATTTTATAAAACAACGAATTCCGGAGGTTCATGGACTAAGATCACGTCTGGACTTCCAACTTCATATGGAGGTAAAGCGCTTTTCTCTATTTATCAGCAGTCTCCTAATTTAATTTTTGCAAGCATCGGTAATGGCGCATCAACCGGCGCAGGTACATGGCTGGTGAAGTCCAATAACTTTGGTTCGACATGGACTACTGTTAATACATTTGACTATGCTACATACCAGGGCTGGTTTGCACACTTCGCTGCTGTAAAACCTAACGATTCAAACCAGGTAATAACAGCCGGAGTAGATGTATTTAAATCTACTAACGGAGGAGCGAACCTGACTCAGAAATCCTTTTGGTATCTATGGGACTTTGGAAGAACTCCGATCGGAGGACCCGAGGGGCCGCCTAATTACTCACATGCCGATCATCACTGCTTTGCTTTCCATCCCACAGATCCGAACATTCTCTATATGGGCAATGATGGAGGTATATTCCGCACTACTGACTTTGGTGAAACATTTTCGGGATTGAACGGAGGTTACCAGACTCAGCAGTTTTACAATGGTTTCTCCTCTGCGGCAACCGATTCGATGTTATCTACCGGAGGCATGCAGGATAACGCAAGTGCCATCTGGGATGGACAGCTTGCCTGGATAAGAGTACTCGGAGGTGATGGTAGCTGGACAGCTATAAATCATCGAAATGCTGATACGCTTTATGGCAGCTCTCAGTATCTTAACATACTCCGTTCTACCAACGGGGGAAGTAATTATAATAATATTGCTCCTCCAAGTTCAAGCGGAACAGGTTTTATATCCCCTTATGTTGTCGCTTACAATAATCCGCAGATATTATACGCAATGAATGATAAAGCTTATAAGTCCACTAATGCCGGTGCCTCCTGGTTTTCTCCTAACGGGGGAGCACAGTTTGACGGCAACCCGTCTCTTGGTTTATCGGTTTCACCGCTAAATGATAATATTGTTTACGTAACGACTTCACCTGTTAACTCAAATGCAAAGGTATTCCGCACAACTAATGGAGGTAATACATGGGTTAATGTAACCGGTACTCTTCCTAACAGGTACATGGTGGATATTGCTGCCGACCCGATGCTCGAATCTAACGTGTATGTTACGATGTCCGGATTTGGTACGGCGCATATTTATAAATCGACTGATTACGGTAATACCTGGATTGATATTGATAACCAGCTTCCGGATGTACCAACCTCTGCCATAGCTGTCGACCCCTTGAATAACAAAATTATTTATCTTGGTAATGATATAGGAGTTTACGTTACAACTAACGGCGGGACCAACTGGTCTGAATTCAAAAACGGAATGCCGGATGCAGCTATAGTTATGGATCTTAGCATTTCAAAGCTCAACAGGAAGATAAGAGCTGCTACTCACGGTAATGGAGTTTATCAGGCGGATATGCTTCCGGTAACTGTAGGAATTGAACCGATAACAACACAGCTGTCGTATCAGCTCGGCCAGAACTTCCCAAACCCGTTTAATCCTGTGACGAAAATAAACTACAGCATTCCAAAAGCATCTGACGTGGAACTGGTAGTTTATGATATTCTCGGTAAGGAGATTACACGCCTTGTCAGCGAATATAAGTCTCCAGGTAATTATGAGGTTACATGGAACGGGGCTAACTTCTCGTCAGGCGTATATTTCTACCGTTTAAAGGCAGGAGACTTTATACACGTACGGAAAATGACTCTTTTAAGATAAATTTTAGAAAACCGCCTCTTTTATAGAGGCGGTTTTCATTTGTTATCACCTTACATTTATTTACACAAAACCTTATCTTCAGTAAAATTAACTAATTTGCCGGAAGAAGTAATATATAAAGGAATTGCTGCGTCTCCGGGGATTTCTATGAGCAGGGCTTATCTATATGCAAAGAACCAGGTGGTCATAGACGATAGTAAGCTAACAGACGAAGAGATTCAACAGGAGGTTGAGGATTTTGAGAACGCGATTAAACTCTCTCTTAAAGAGCTGGGAAAGGTTTATGAGCTTTCGAAGGAACGTATCGGTGAAGATAATTCTAAGATCTTCGACGCGCAGATGGAAATGCTTAACGATAATTACTTTCTCGATTCCGTCAAAGAAAAAGTTAAAACCGGTAATCGTACTGCCGGATATATTTTTAACGAAGAAATAAGCAAGCTAACTGCCGCTCTTGCATCATCCGATGATGATTACCTCCGAGACAGGATTGTTGACATTAAAGATGTTCGAAATCGCGTAATCAGAAATATGAAACGCGGTAAGCTTATTTCAAAGGTCGAGGAAAACTCTATTATTGTGTCACATGAACTCACACCTGCCGACACGATACTATTTAGCCGCCGTAAAGTACAGGGGTATGTAACAGACGTTGGAGGCGTCACTTCACACGCAGCGCTTATTGCGAGGGCTCTCAGGGTACCAGCTGTCGTTGGTACTAAAAGTGCTTCATACAAAATATTCACAGGTGATTTTATTCTTGTGGATGGTTTTGACGGGCTTGTCATAGTTAATCCTACGGAAGAAACTATTACCGGTTACAAGAGCAAGCTCGAAGAAATAAAAGAATATGAAAAGAGATTATATGAAGTCTTCGATTACCCATGTGAAACTCAGGATAGCAAACATATTGAGCTTTCTGCCAATATCGAGTTTGACGAGGAAATAGATTTTGTAACGAAATTCGGACATTGCAGCATTGGACTCTACCGCACTGAACATTTATTTTTGGAAGCAGGGGACTTTCCCTCAGAAAAATATCAGATAGAAGAATTTACTCATATTGCAAATGTCACTTATCCCAATACCGTCACGATTAGAACATACGATATCGGCGGAGACAAGCTCCTTCCTCTTTCACAAAAAGAAGCCAACCCATTCCTGGGATGGCGCGGCATCCGCATCTGCCTGGACAGGGAATCGATTTTTAAAGAGCAGCTGTGTGCGATTCTTAAATCATCTCGTAAGAAGAATCTGAAACTAATGTTCCCAATGATCTCCTCACTCGATGAGGTCATCAAAGCAAAAGAGCTCTTGAAGCAAGTAATGAATGACCTTGATGAACAGGGTTTTCAATATGATAAGAATATTCCGGTCGGTATTATGATCGAAGTACCATCGACTTTATTCATAGCTGAAGTCGATTTCTTCAGTATTGGTACAAATACACTTATACAATACCTTCTTGCCATTGACCGGGGTAATGAGCTAATCTCGGATCTGTTCCAGCCATTCCACCCGGCTGTCATTAACACGATTAAGAATGTGATAGATATAGGACATAATAATAACATACCGACCAGCATTTGCGGAGAGATGGCATCTAATCCGCTTGCAGCTGTCTTGTTGATTGGGCTCGGCGCGGATGAACTGAGTGTTGTACCATCAGTCTTCCCGGAAATCAAAAGCATTATAAGATGCTTGAATTACGAGGATGCCAAAAAGCTTGCCGCTGAAGTCCTGGAATTCTCTACGGAACGGGAAATTCGTGAAATAATAGAGCGATTTTATGAGGAAAATGTTAACATCAAGCTTCAAAAACCTGTCTCATAATACCTTTCAAATCATTTCAATATCCAGTATTTTATACTTTTATTGATATTAACCATATTCTGAATGGATATAGATCAAATTCGTTTATACGATAAATCTATGATGTTTGAAGTGCTGAAAGACTTTCCTCAGCAGGTTGAAGACGCAGTTTCTAACGCTAACAACTACATCTTCAAAAACCTGTCGAAAGAGGGCGTTTCCAACATCGTAGTGAATGGTTTGGGCGGTTCAGCGATTGGCGGTGATTATGTAAGAAGTCTTACTTACTATGAGATGCATGTCCCTATGATCGTTAACAGGAATTACAGCCTTCCTGCCTTTGCAAATGAAAATACGCTCGCTGTTATTTCGAGTTATTCCGGCAACACCGAAGAAACATTAAGCACGTTTAAGGAAGCTCTCGAAAAGAACTGTAAGATACTATGTATCACTAGTGGTGGCGAAGTGGAAAAGATAGCACACGAAAACAATATCGATGTTCTAAAGATACCCGGTGGATTACAACCAAGATGTGCCCTAGGGTTTTCCTTCTTCTCTCTTCTGATTCTCTTAACGAAACTCGGTTTTATTTCTGACAAAACTGCCGAAATAAACGAAACAATAGACCATCTGAATACACTTTCCAACAGTTATTCAAATTTTACTTATGAGCATAATCACCCTCTGATGATAGCATCGGAATTAAAAGATCACCTTCCGGTTATTTATTCGTCATCGGATGTGCTGGACGCGGTTAACCTGAGATGGCAGGGACAGATCTCGGAAAATGCCGAAGTTCTGGCATATGGCAATTTCGTCCCGGAAATGAACCATAATGAGCTCGTCGGATGGAATCTCAACCGCTCCATACTAAGCAAGATCGTTGTCATTCTTTTGTGTGACAGGGATGACCACGACAGGGTTAAGCTGAGAATGAAGATAACAACTGACATTTATAAGAAATACAGTAACTCGATTATCGCTGTTGAATCTGATGCTTCAAGCAAGCTGGCGCGGATATTTGAACTAACCTATCTTGGTGACTGGACCAGCTTTTACCTGGCTATTATGAATGAGGTCGACCCTACACCTGTAGAAGCGATCAACTTCCTTAAAAACAAGCTTTCTGAAGCATAATCGTATTTTTCTAGTATT
>CALGOI010000412.1 GCA_937959065.1 uncultured Ignavibacteriota bacterium
TTTTTGTTTTTATAATGCCAAGATTAGTAGAATCTTTACACCCGGATCCCATTATTAATTCAGAGGGGAAGATCAAAATGGATGGCAGCATGCTGACAATTTTCTTGACATCGATTTTTGCATTCTCACTTCTTTTTGTATGGATGTATAATCTTAAAGTAAGGTCTGAGAAAATTTTCTATAAAATATCCAATAAGGAGGCATCTGCATAATGGAGGGCTTATACGATTTCTTTGCTTTGAATGATATGTACATAGTTTTAGCTATTGTACTTATTATATGGTTTGGTATATTCTTGTATCTTAATAGAATTGATTCTAAATTAAAAAAAATCGAGAAAGAGATTAATAGTTAGCACTATCTTGGAGTGATTTCTTTTTTGAAGCGTTATAAATTATTTTATGGGCTTCTTAAGAAACTTTTTCAATGCAATCCTTCCTCCCGCCAGGTGGCGTGTTTATGTCATTTTCCTGGTTGGTGTTTTAACCGGACTGATTATTTTAATCCTTCATGTTTCCAGGGCTCCTTCATATCTTTCGGAAGATCCCGAAGCCTGCATAAATTGTCACGTAATGATCCCCCAGTATGCCAACTGGCAGAAAAGCAGCCACTATAATCACGCTACATGTAACGATTGCCACGTCCCGCAGGATAATCTCATCAGAAAATACGCTTTCAAATCGATGGATGGGTTAAGGCATTCAACCATTTTTACTTTACGAATGGAACCGCAAGTGATAAAGATCAAGGAAGCCGGGATCAATGTTGTCCAGGAGAATTGTATCAGGTGCCATCAGAATGTAATCCATCCTACGAATCTTACTGAATTCAAAGAAGTATCTTCAATGGATGAAAAAGAAGGACTATGCTGGACATGTCACAGAGAAGTTCCGCATGGCAGAGTCCGAAGCCTTTCGGCCACGCCTTTTGCAATAATTCCTGAACTGGATCCTGTAGTTCCAAAGTGGATAGAAGAGTATTTAAAAAAAGATACAACCGGTAAATAAAATATTACATTATGAAAAAACTTACTGATCTCGTTCAAAGAAAACCATGGGTAGGCTGGGCACTGTATATAGTTACCATAGTGATTGTATTTCTTGTCGGGCTATTTGGCAGCTCGATTGTGGAAAGAAGACAGGAAAGTAATCTTTTATATCAGCAGGTCAAACCTATTGCTGAGTATGAACCACGCAATGAAGTTTGGGGGGAAAATTTCCCTCTACAGTATGAGTCATACCTGCATACACTTGATACCGGTTTCTCGAGCAAGTATAATGGAAGCAGCAAGATTGACATGCTTGAGCGGCATCCCTCATATGTGATTCTTTGGGCCGGTTATGGTTTTTCAAGGGACTATGATCAGGCTAGAGGTCATTACTATGCTGTACAGGATATAAGAAAAACTTTAAGGACAGATGTTCCTCAGCCAAGTACCTGCTGGACATGTAAAAGTACAGATGTACCTCGAATGATGGATAAACTTGGGGTTGCTGAATTTTATAAAGGGAAATGGCAAGATATGGGTAGTGAGATCGTGAATCCCATTGGGTGCCAGGATTGCCACGACCCGGAATCAATGTCCCTTCGTATCACGCGTCCGGCTTTGCTTGAAGCATTTAAACGGCAGAATATCGATGTAAATGATATCTCCCACCAGGAAATGCGTTCTGCTGTATGTGCTCAATGCCACGTTGAGTATTACTTCAGAAAAGAGGACAATTATCTGTTCTTCCCATGGGATAAAGGAACCACAGTCGATGAGATCGAACAGTATTATGATAGCCTGAATCATGTCGATTGGGTTCATGCACTTAGCAAAACACCTATGTTAAAAGCTCAACATCCCGACTACGAGATATTTAAAACGGGAGTGCACTACGAAAGAGGTGTATCTTGCGCCGACTGTCACATGCCATATACCACAAAAGGAGGAGTTAAATTTACCGATCATCATATCCAGAGTCCGTTAAATAATATTGCGAATTCCTGTCAGGTATGTCACCGTGAAGACCAGGTGACGCTTATGAAAAACGTCATCGACAGGCAGGATAAAGTTATGGAACTGGCCCGAAATACGGAGAATACACTAATACTTGCTCACATCGAAGCAAAAACTGCCTGGGAAAACGGAGCTAGCGAACAGCAGATGGAGGAGATACTTAAGTTGTTGCGACAGTCACAATGGAGATGGGATTTTGCAACAGCGGGGCACGGAAATAGTTTTCACTCACCGCTTGAAGTAGCAAGGATACTTGCTAATTCTTTGCAAAGGGGAGAACAAGCCAGGATAAAACTAGCCGTACTTTTGATGAATTTGAATGTACCTTATCCGATAGAAATGCCTGATGTATCAACGAAAGAAAAAGCTCAGACTTACATAGGATTAAATATGGATGAACTAAGAAACAAAAAGCAGGAATTTATGAATACCGTTGTAAAAGAATGGGAAAAAAATACTCCGAAAGAAAAACAAAAAGATTATTAGTGGAACATATGTAAAATTTTTGATGTTTTTATTAATTGATATTACACGTAATTTACTATCTTATAATAATTTGTATTTTACAGAATGATAGGTAAGATATTTATATATCTGGCATTTGCGTTGTCTTTTGCCGCAATGCTCGGATTTTTCTCAGTTCACAAAGGAAAAGAGAAATTCCTCAAAACAGCGCGTATTCTGTTTCTTGGGGCTATAGCTTTTGTTATTGCCGCATCAGCGCTTCAGATGTATAATATACTTACTCATCAATTCCAGTACACTTACATTTGGCAGCAGAGTAACCGTGAGCTTGAACTCGGGTTACTAATGTCCACTTTCTACGCGGGCCAGGAGGGGAGCTTCCTGCTCTGGACATTTATGACTGCAATTATAGGTATTTTCCTGCTCAATTATGTCCGTAAAGGCAACCGGCTTGAACCTGAGGTGATGACTGTCTTTGGTCTGGTGCTTGCATTCCTTAACCTCATTTTAATACTTAAATCACCTTTCAACTACGTTTGGGAGTCTTTCCCGGGTGAAGTCCAGGCTGGATTTGTGCCTCAGGACGGCAGGGGACTGAATCCACTGCTACAGAATTTCTGGATGCAGATTCATCCGCCAACTTTGTTTATGGGTTTTTCATCGATGGCTGTACCTTTCTGTTTTGCGATCGCAACATTAATGAAAAACCGGTATAAAGACTGGATTTCGTTTTCTCTTCCCTGGTTGTTGTTTGCGGGTGGTATTCTCGGACTTGGAATTATGATGGGCGGTTACTGGGCTTATGGTGTCCTCGGATGGGGAGGTTATTGGGCATGGGATCCGGTGGAAAATTCATCCCTGATTCCTTGGATTATTATCATTGCTGCTATTCACACTTTCCTTGCTCAAAAAAGAACCGGCGGTTATATAAAAACAAACCTGGTCGGGTGTATTCTTGCCTATCTGCTTGTATTATATTCCACATTCCTGACAAGAAGCGGTATACTTGGTGATTCTTCCGTCCACTCTTTCGTTGATCCGGGCTGGATGGTCTATTGGTCCCTGGTTGCTTTTATTGGGATATTTATTCTGATTTCCATTGTGGCATTTATATTTAGATTTAAAGAGTTGAGATCCCTTTCGCAGGGTGACAGCAACCTCTTGTCACGTGAAGCTGCTTTATTTGTGGGAGCACTGACTTTATGCGCTGCTGCAATAGTAGTATTTGCCGGTACAAGCTGGCCAATCCTGCAATCAGGTACACTTAGCCAGGAGTTCTATAAGAGAATGAATCTTCCTATCGCGATTCTGATTGCGATTATTAACGGTATCAGTCTGCTTCTCAAATGGAAAAATACAGATGAAAAATATTTCTTTAAAGAGTTGATGTTTCCGCTGTTGCTCACCGTTATTGTAACGGTTGGATTGGTGATCGTTGGTGTGCAGGACTTCCTTTTTGGGCTTTTTGCTTTTGCCTCCTTCTTTGCATTCTTTGTTAACGGAGAGTTGCTCATTAATGGTATTATTCGAAAAAAAAGAGTCAGCGGTGCTGTTACGGCGGACGTTGGAATAATGCTTCTCTTCTTAGGTGTCATTGCATCTGCGAGATACAGTGAGGAAGTAAACCTTACCCTTCCGCTAAACCAGCCCGCTGAGGCATTTGGCTATCAGTTGACCTATGTCGGGGCAACCGAATTTCAGGACCCGAACAATGAAACCGATACAAAATATCATTTCAATATCCGCATCGAAAGAGATGGAAAAGAAATGACACTACGCCCGGTTATGTATTTTAGTCAGTTCTCCGAAGGTGTAATGAAAAATCCTGACATTGCTAACTTCGTTACAAGAGATCTATATCTCTCACCGATGGGCTTGGTTGAACCGCAGGTATTCGAAGAAGACCAGCTTTATGAATTCAAAAAAGAAGAAAAGAAAAAGATCGGCGGTCTGGAAATCGAGTTCATAGATTTTGATTTCGGTGATATCCAGATGGGCGGAGCTGAAGTTCAAAGCGGTAACTTTATCGTAGGAGCAAAAATCAAAGTTTCCGATGGCAAGTTTACCGAGACATTAATGCCCCAAATTAATTATACCAACGGTAATCCTGAATTCCGTGTAGCATCTATGAGCGGTAAAGAAGATATCAAAATTTACCTCGCAAAAATGAATGTAACTAACCCCGGAGATAAAGATGGTGCTACAGCAATTATTGCGGTTGTGGATTCTAGTGAGCCGGGATCACAGGATATAACTGATGAATCACTGGTCATTACTGCCTCAATTAAACCTTTCATAAACATTCTTTGGGCAGGTACCGTTATTATGGTACTTGGATTCTTCATTTCTATTATAAAAAGACGAAAAGAGCTTAAATAAACCACAAAACAGAGGGATTTTACTAAGTTTTTATTAGTAAATTTTTTTGTTTTTCTGCTTGTTTATATCAAATATTTTAAGTAAGTTGTTAAGTGTTCATTCTAATCCGCTTATTTATATAGCGGTTAGTGAGATTTACCCTAATTTCTCACTTATCTTCACTTTATTGGGAGTTTAATTATTCTAATTTGTATTCGTTCTTTTAATCTAGTAAAACCTCCCTTAAGTTATGCTTGGGTTTCCTCATTAGATTGAGGAAACCTTTTTTATTTTATATTTATTCTAAAGATAGATATTTTAGTTTTGATGACGATTAGATTAATTATATTAAGTGTATTTTTCCTGCCCCAATCTTGCTTTCCACAGGCTAAGATAGAAAACATCGATTTTCACGGGAATGATTTTTTCAGCAAGCGTGATCTGGCTAATTTTATGGTCCTTAAAGAGGGAATGGATTTTAGCGCTGCCCAAATGGATCTGGATTTGATTTCAATTCGAAGTACAATAAAAAAAAACGGATTCCTTTTTGCAAAAATAGACAGTATTGTCACTAGCTTCGATTCCGATTCTTCTTATGTTGATATAGACATTTACCTCGATGAAGGACAGAGAGTTGAAGTCGGAAGGATTGAGTTAAAAGGAAACTCAAAGCTTTCCTCTTCCGAGTTAATAAAAGTATTTGACACACAACCGGGTGAAGTCCTCGACCAGAATACACTCAATAATGATATTAGAGAACTCTTGACTTTTTATGAATCAAAAGGACTTCCTTTCGTGAATGCTTCGATTGAAGACATTAATGTTTACGATGACCGCGGGAGATTAAAATTAAATATAATTATCGATATAGAAGAAAACTCTCGGATTCAGATCGACGAGGTGAAGATACGCGGAAACGAAGATACTAACGACGAAGTCATTATGAGGGAGATTAAGCTTGGAAAAGATAAGTACATTACTACCGAGGAACTTGAAGACATTCAAGACCGGCTGGAAAAACTGAATATTTTCCAGGAAGTGAAGATGCCCCGCGTTTATACAATAAAAGGAAAAAAACGCTCCGGTCTTTTAATCGAAGTGGTCGAAGGTAACACAAGTACTTTCGACGGAATAATAGGATATGTCCCTCCCCAAAACGATAACGAGGAGGGGTACTTCACCGGGCTTGTGAATCTTTCTTTCCGTAATCTTTTTGGTACGGGCAGGAAAGTAGAAGCCCGTTGGCAGCAGGAGGTTCGTGAGACACAGGAACTGGAATTCAAATACTACGAGCCGTACGTGCTCTCTTTTCCCGTAAATATCGGTGTGGCTTTCTTACAAAGGATACAGGATTCTACTTATACCAGAAGGCGATTTGATGCGAAAGGTGAATACCTTATAAACGATAAATTCACTATATCAGGGATACTCGGTCTCGACCGTGTTATTCCGTCGGATTCCGGAAGCAGTACCTTGATTATTGCCGACTCGCGTATTTTTGCATCCGGTGTAGAATTAAATTTCGATAACCGCAACGATGTCTATTTCCCGACATCAGGACAATACTACACTACCAATTATATTTACGGTGATAAGAAAATATTCAATCTCGACAAGCTTGGCCCTCTCGGATATAAAGAGAACTATTCGGTGCAGAAATACTCTCTCGACCTGTATAATTACTTCTCATTCTTTAAACGAACTGCTCTGATGGTAAGAGGGTTTGGAGGTGAAGTAAGAGCCGACCTGCTCGAAGAATCCGACCTATTTCGAATCGGAGGGCTAAATACCGTACGTGGTTATCGAGAGGAGCAATTCCTCGTATCACGCGTTGTGTTTAGTAATATCGAAGCAAGACTCGCTACTTCACGCCGTAACTACTTCTTCGGCTTCTATGACTTCGGCTACTATGAACGCCCTGCTGATAACATAAATAACATCTTAGAGCAAAGCGGGTTTATATTCGGCTATGGGCTCGGTGTAACACTGGAAACAGCACTTGGACAGATTGGAGTCAGCTATGCCCTTGGAAAAGGCGACGGGTTGCTGGATGGTAAAATACACTTTGGTTTGATAAATAACTTTTAATACAATATTATCTTCAATGGCTCGTAAAGCGTCTCATCTTTAAATACCTCTTTGCCAATTTTACATTTAGTGCATTTTCCTTTCACACAATAGAAATTATGAAGTTGTATCATTCCCTGTTCCTGTGAAATGGTTTTTATCCTGAATCCAAGCTGGTTCTCCATCACGCGTGTTATTTCGTTACGAGATGGCTTCTTTGTGAAGAAATAAGCGGATAAAATCCTGTATTCAAGTTCCTGTTTTGAATATCTCTTGCAATATAGATAAAGTACCGGAAGAATTACGTTGGTGATGATGTCGTTAAGTCTATCTTTCCCGATCGCATCTTCCTTTACAGTCTTCCTGGGTTTACCGAAGTTGTAATGAGATTTCCAGTAATCTGACACTTCGATTGACGATAATAAATCAAACAGTTTCTCAACCGGTTTATCTTCATTTTCAAATGATAACACGATCTTTTTAAACAGGTCCTCATTTGCGATTGAATATAACAGAGAACTTGCATACGCCAGCCGGACAGTGGGGAAATTAGGCGGTCTTAATCTGAAGAAATGCCACTCAGACTTATCCAGAGGATCTATGTTGAACTTCTTCTTAAGCAGGCCCCAATTATTCTTAAGTATAGATATATATTCATCTTTATAACGGAGTTCTTTTAGGAATCCCGCTCCACCGTACATCAATGTGTCTGTCCCTTCCCGGTTAAGCTTTAACCTCTTTACTTTATTTACATCGATCTTACGTGTAAGCTTCAAAAACTGGTCTTTATTCTTTGAGTATCCCAGGGCTTCACAGATATATTCGAACAGCATCTGCTCCCATTTGGGTCTTTCCTTATCATGTCGTGAGAGATCGTCCAGCCTGTTCTTTAATCTGAGTGTTTTATATCTCAGCCGTTCTATGCTCAATTCTTCCATCCAGCTGTTCTTTAAACTGCTTTCCACTTCCATACCCTCAGGGTAGCAGGGAAGTTTAAATTTATCTGAAGGATTATTAATAATATCCTTCCATATACTGTGAACCGATGATGTAAGAAATTTCGATAAAATTATCGTAGGTATCTTACGGGACTTTTTAGCAACCGGGAGATCACCATCGTCATCCCACATCGATACCTGAAGGATTACTTTATTATATTTACCGTCTCTTTTATGCCCGTGTGCTTTCCAATCCTCCAGCTTCCGGTGAATTTCGATATCGCCTGTATAGATTACTCCGTGGATATTAATTTTTGCATTCTTGTAATCCGGACCAGAATCGTAATTCCTTTTCCCTAATTTTATAACCGCAACATTTCTGCCGTCAGTAGTCTTTAAATTATCATAATATGACGGATTTTCCCATATCCTTGAGACAAAATTCTCGTTAATATTAAGTTTTTCCATTAATTTTTAACGGGGATTTTTATAAATTATCCATTCAATTGGCTGATAATTAACTAAAATAATAAAAATTATGCAAAATTTTAGATTTAAATTGATTGCCGTTGTTTTAATGGCATTCATGTTTAGCGCATGTGGCGAAACTAAAAAGACCGAAGAACAGTATTTAAATGACGCAAAGGCACAAATGGATAACCAGCAGTACCAGGAAGCTATTGCTACATACCGTGAGCTTATAACTGCTTATCCTGAATCTGATAACGCACTCTTTGCGTATAAGCAGATTGGTATCATCTATGGGGAACATTTGCAGGACTTCCAAAAAACAATCGAGATATTCAAAGAAGTTTCGGAAAAATATCCTGATACCAAGGACGGGAAAGAATCGATGTTTATGATCGCGTTTACCTATGATGATAAGTTAAAAGATAAAGAGAACGCTGTAAAATATTATAAAGAATTCCTTGCTAAATATCCTGAAGATAGCGGTCCGGATGACCAGTTAAGTTCATCGGCAAAAGCAATGCTTCAATTCCTCGAATCCGATAATCCGGAACAAATGATCGAGGAAATGATTAAAAAGCAGGAAGGTAATAAAACAGAAACTCAGCAAAAAGAACCAAAAAAAGAAGAAAACATTAAGCAGAAACAAAATACTAATCCTGACACGGATAATAAAACACCAGGAGATCAGAGTGAATCTAAAACTCCTCAGGATAAAATGGATAAGAATAAATAAATCGGTTCATGCTTTAGTGTAGATGTAAAAAAATTGATTTCAAATTCAGAATATAGAAAATATTTAGACCCGGCCGTAATTGCGCGGCTATCGGGATTGGATTTAAAAGCCCGGCTCGTTGTCGAAGGATTTATGACCGGGCTTCATAAATCCCCCTACCATGGTTTCAGCGTTGAGTTTGCCGAACACAGGCAGTATATGCCCGGCGATGACCTCCGCCATCTCGATTGGAAAATACTTGCCCGTTCCGAACGTTACTATGTTAAGCAATACGAAGAAGAAACTAACCTGAAATCCTATATCTTGATGGACATAAGCCGCTCTATGAATTTTTCTTCATCCGCTCCGGGAACAAAAGAAAATGGCTTATTTAATAGGATATTTAAAAAAGATAATAAGAGTCAACAAGTTATTAAATCCGGGATTACCAAACTCGAATATGCTTCATATCTCGCTGCTTCGCTTTCTTATATGATGCTTATGCAAAATGATGCCATTTCACTTACGACTTACGATACTGCGGTACGAACATATGTTCCTCCGCGCTCTACACAGAGCAACCTTAAAATGATTCTTAAAGACATTAATAATGTTAAGTCTGTGGAGCAAACCGGTACAGCCAGATGCCTCAATGAAATTGCAGGTAAAATTAATCGTAGAGGGCTTGTAATCGTGATTAGTGATCTTTTTGATGACCCTGAACAGGTTATAAGCGCGCTGAAACATTTCCGGTATAAAATGAATGAGGTGGTGGTCTTCCAGGTGCTCGACCCGGTTGAAATGAACTTCCTCGACGGAAGCCCCATTACTCTCGTCGATATTGAAACGCGTGAAGAGCTTTTCTCCCAGCCTTTCGCAATACAAAAAGCATACAGGGAAGCAATGAAGGATTTCATTGAGAACTATAAAAAAGAATTCCGAAGTAACAGAATTGATTATGTGTTATTGTCTACAGAAACTCCTTTCGATAATGCACTCCTTGGCTACCTCAATAAAAGAAAAAAGGTGATGTAAAATTAATTACACCACCTCAGTTCCGTTTATCATTCTTTTAATCTAGTAAGCTTTTATCTTGTCATCCCATATTGGGGTTGTTAATCTGTAATCACCAAAGCCTGAATTATCCACA
>CALGOI010000413.1 GCA_937959065.1 uncultured Ignavibacteriota bacterium
TGTTATTACTAAAACAACGAAGGGTCGAAAGAACTGGAGTATATTTAAAGATACTGCAAGTTATTATACAAGCGACATTCAGATTTATGAGGATACATTGTATTATATGCATCGTGGTACCATAAGAAGGTACTCACTTGAAGGTAACTTTATTGATACAATAGCAAATCCGTTTGATTTGGGCAGTTATCAGGGTCTCATCAAATTCATGATTGTTGATGATTCGACTATATATGGACTTTCGGATGCCAGGAGAGAGATGTTCAGAACGTACAATAAAGGAAGGGATTGGACCAAATTAATCAGATATTCAGGAGGAGCAATATATGATTTCCATTTTATTAATAGTGAAACAGGATTCTTAGTGGGTGGTGAAGGCAGTATCTATAAAACGACCTACTCAAATCTACTGGAAACAATTGAAACGGGTAATCCAAATACTAATTTAGCTTTTTACTCTGTTTGGATGTCTGATATTTATAATATATATGTGGGAGGCAGCAGAGGGGTAATATATAGTTCACATGATGGGGGTGTTACGTGGATATTGAATCACACAAATATAACCTCTGATATAACCAGGATAAGATTTATAAATTCAGAAACCGGATGGGCAGCGGGTGACAACGGCGTTATTCTTAAAACCACCACAGGCGGCTCATACTGGGAAAACGAATCTAACGAAGTACCTGTAAAATATGCACTATATCAAAATTATCCTAATCCGTTTAACCCCGCCACAACAATTTCATTCGATATTCCCGATGACATAGGCGATGGATCTATCAGAACCAAACTTGCAGTTTATGACATTACCGGCAGGGAAGTAAGAGTAATAGTCGATCAGGACCTGCAGGCAAATTCATACTCTTACACCTTCGATGCCTCCACTTTTTCCAGCGGAGTTTATTTTTATAAGCTAACTGCCGGAAGTGACTTCTCACAAACCAAGAAAATGGTTCTGGTAAAATAATTTACAACCTTATCCTTATACCGCCATTCAGATAAATTCCGATTGCATTTGTATATAATTCTGTAAATGAAGGATTACTTTGCGGAGGGATAAGATTTGATGGCTGTTTTGTGTTTGTGAAATTTTCCAGATTAACAAATACACTGAAATTCCCTAAATACTTTTCAGCAAAAGCTCCCATAATCCAGTAATCGGAAACTTGGTTACCATTGCCAAGATATTGAGCTCCGGTGTAGTAAGCATTTATTCCAATTCTGACAGCTTTTTCCTGTTCGTAAAGTATATCGATACCCAGTTTGTGCTTTGGAACAAGAATGGGCGTGGTTTTATTACCATTTTCATCTGTTCGTTTAGCTTCTGTGAATGTATATCCGGTTGTCAGTTTAAATGGTGCATATATGAATTCTAGATTTGTTTCGAGTCCTTTAGTTTCAAGGTTTCCTCCCTGCAGGAGGACTGAGTTTGTTGGGAAATGGATAAGCTCCAACGGGTCTTCTATTTTAGTATAAAATAATAACTGATTAACTATTAATGTGGTTGGGGAGAATGGTGACATTACAAGATTTATATCGAATGTCCCCCCGATGGATGTTTCTGCTTCCAGGCTGTCGCTCAGGGGTCTCAGGTTCATAAAGATCAATTCTTCTGTTTCTTCAGTAAATAGCGAAGGAGCTGTATATCCAATTCCGCCTCTTAACCTGAATGCAATTGATTCAGACGG
>CALGOI010000414.1 GCA_937959065.1 uncultured Ignavibacteriota bacterium
AAAAACGGGAATTAGTTACTTATTACATTTTACCTTACACTCAACCTTGTGGTTATTATCATCTGACTGGATAATAATGAAACCATTAACGTTTTCATTTTTATACATATAACCAACCGGTGTACCAGGTGTGGTAACAAAATTCACACCTACTTTGACTTTATTGCCTTTTGCGTCAACAACAACCACCTGCTCAGGAGTCAAAGGAGCGTTTTTATCTGATGCCGGAACATTTATATTCTTTGTATTCTTATCGGTCTCTATATTTTTTTGCTTTTTGCTGTTTCGTTTTGATTCACGAATGAAAATAGCTTCTTTAGCAGAGGCATAAACTTTAGGCATCCTGTTTTTTACTCTAACAGTTAAACTTTTACTGTTTTCTCCCTGTGTCCAGGCGATACCGGGTTCTTCGATAATATCTTCTGTTGTCCATTCCAGTTCAGTTGAAGTTTCATTTAATCTGGAAAGATGAACATTTTCAGATTTGCCGTCTTTCAATAATGCCATAACATCATCGAATTTCATTGGAGGCATTTTTGAACTTGATGCGAATTCCGTATAGGCATTTACATCTAATTTAAACTCTTTGTCCTCACTTTTGACCCGTCTTGTTTTGAATTTTACATTGCTGTTAATCTTGTCATTATTGTCTGTAATTAAGTTTGACTCCTTACCCTTGACCTTTGAGAAAACAATCTCAATGTCATTATTCTCACCGTTATCCAGCTTATTTTTTACCCCGCTAAATTGAGGGACTATCTTTTCCACTGCCTCAGATCCTGCAAGATAGTATGCAACACCAGCCAGCAAGGCAACTATGAGCGACGTAAGTAAATTATTTTTGTCTTTCATGGCTGAAGGATTTGGTTTTGTTTAAGAATGAACTAATATAATAATTATTAATATATAATGAAATCTTTTTGCATTCTAAAAGTAGGAATCAAACTGAATTTAAGTTTAAAGACCGGGTAACAATGATATAGAAGAAAGGAGTGAGTCGTTAATATTGGCATGGTTTTCCCTTTTAGTATATTAGACGTAAAAAAATGCTCACTGTTACAAAAAAATTAAACTTTTTTTAAAAAATTATTGTGGATTGAATGATTTTATTAATTACCTTAATTTGTAATCGACTAAATTATGATGAAAATCACTCACTTCTTAAAAATTGCTTTTTTTCCACTTATCGCTATTATATCTATATCATGTAGTGAAAATAACGAAGAATGGTTTACTTACCAGGATGAAAATCTAAATGAAATTTCCATAAAGGTTCTTTCATCTGAAATTATTCCGGGTCCGGAAAATGATAACAAGGATACTATAAAGGTCAGCATGACCTGGAAAAATGATGCCGATACTGATGTATCAATTGATGATGAGAAATTTGGTCTTTATGTACTGGACGTAAGGATCAATCCGGAAGAGGGATTTACTACAATCAATCTTGCCGGTGGTGAGGAAAAAAAGGAAACCTATACATTTCTTGTGCTAAGGTCAATAATAGATAAGGCAACGTACAAGCTGGTCTTTGAAGAGTGGGCTGAGCTTCCAATCACACCAACTAAAAAATAAAATAATGAAACAATTTGCAAGATATCTCTTGTTGATTGTTGGATTTGGTTTAGCGGGTTATGTGATCTATGTGAATTACGAAGGACCTGATCTGCTGTTGATGCAAATCGCATTAATGTTCCTCTGGGCATTGCTTCCTGTTTATGTTTATTTTTTCCTTTCCAGGAAACATGTCAATAAATTTATTATCCTTTTTCCCGCTTTATTCATCCTTGCTACTTACATTACATTCACATATTCATACTTTACATCGGATTCATCAACTGCTGCGCTGGCTTTTGTAGTACTTCCGGTTTTTGCCCTGGCTGCAATGGGTTTAGGATATTTAGTTGCCTGGATTATAATTAAAGCCACAGGAAAAGAATAAATTTATTATATTTAAAGATAATCCAGGAGAATAATAATGAAAACAATATTATTAAGTTTAGCGGTGCTGTTAATTACCTCTGCAGCATACTCTCAATCAATATCAGAAGATCAAGTACCAAACGAGATCAAAGAGAATTTTTACTCTAACTACAAAGCTGAGAATGTAAAATGGGAGCTTGAAAGCGGTGTATATGAAGCGCAGTTTACACAGGAAGGCAATGAAGTAAGTGTGCATTATAAATCTTCCGGTGAAGTAATTGCAGTTGAAACACACATTGATCCCCTTTCATTACCGGTAACGATCACTGAATATGTTACAAATAATTATCCCGGGGCATCAATAATTGAAGCCGAACATATATGGACAACACATGGTAATTTTTACGGATTAGAACTGAAGTCTGATATCAAATCCAGTGAATTACTTTTCAGCGAAAGCGGTAAATTCATTGGAAGTGAGGATAATGATGACTCAGAGGATGATGATTCTCAGTATTAATAAAAGCAGTTTTTTTAGTTTCATCATTTAGTTTATTTCAGAAAGCACAGACAGGCGGAGTAATTATGCTCCGTCTTTTATTATTTACTTTAACCCACTGCAATTACAGCCGATAGGCGTTAAAAAGTTCAGGACCTGTTGGTGAATTTCTGCTTGCCGAGATAGAAGTAGATCCGGAGACACTTCCCGAACCAATATTGATGGCATTAAGTACACATCATCCGGGTTCGACCATACGAATCGCTACAGTAATGGAAGATGAGGAAAGCAGACACTACAGGATCGATTTTACCGATCAACTTAATCGTAGGTTAATCAGGTACTATAAAGCTGATGGCACACTGTATCAAATTCCCTATCAAGAAGAAAAATATTAGACTTTAATTATATTTCTCAATAAAAAAACCCGGGCTTTTTAGTCCGGGTTTCGGTTTAATATTTTTTCGTGTCCAAAATTATTGAATATGGGATGCTATTTTAAACATCTTTCCAAGGTTTTTACCAATCTGTTTATAGTTAGCAGCGTTTTCCGGATCGAGCATCTTTCCATTGTTTTCAAATGCCTCATCAAGGTTCACATTACCGGATACGGTTAATACCCCGTCAGTGCCTACTGTTACGGGATTGTTGAAACGGAAATCTTTTGTAACAGTCTTATTGGACCTATAATCGAGGTCTTTACCATTGAAGGTACCTTTAATAACAAATGAATTGTTTCTATTAAGGTCCGCGTCACCGCTGCCCGGATAACCGGCCATTTTGACCATTACTCTGGTGTAATTTCCCTCGGGAATTCCGCTTATTTTAACAGTCACCGTATTTCCGGAAACGTCAGCTGTCGCGACAACCGGTCCGGCATTAACGGTCTTTCCGTTAGCGCTG
This sequence comes from uncultured Ignavibacteriota bacterium, assembly GCA_937959065.1. GTDB lineage: Bacteria > Bacteroidota > Ignavibacteria > Tepidaquicellales > Tepidaquicellaceae > JAEYVS01. The sequence continues at coordinate 3,326 of CALGOI010000414.1, forward strand.
TAGAGCGTAATATTCGAAATGTATCCCTTTGCGCCTTTAACGTCAATCTCTGCTGTTGCCAAAGTGATAAATCCGGCTAAAGCAAACAACATTACCATAACTGCGCTGTATAATGCACCACGGTAAAAAGCGCTTTTTTTACCTTTTCTTTCCATTTATCTTAATCTCCTTTTATGTATTATTCATTTAAATGGTAATATCAGAACAAGTATTGTAATAACATAAGTTCCTGAGGCATTTTTGTCCCGCTTAATTTTACATGTGTTTATAAAAATTTTGTTTTAAGTCAGGAATCCGGGGATGTAAAAACATAAGCTTGATGGCTGTTGGTAATTTTGATTTTTTTCGCTTAGTTGGGATAGAATTTTTACAGCCACTAATTAGCACGGATTTTTTCGAATTATTTTGATCATGGTAGTTTGGATTTTGATATTATCTAATTTACAAAAATTACACACCCCGCCCCTTCGGGGCACCCCTCTCC
>CALGOI010000415.1 GCA_937959065.1 uncultured Ignavibacteriota bacterium
TGTTCCAGTAAACGTCTATTTGTCATGCCGCCCATAAATGCTAATATACCTAGCGGTGTTCTGCTGTTGCTAAAGTTACTGGCGTTATACGTTATCGAATTTACGATACTTGTAACCATTCTTATTCCCTGCTCGATAACACTAAAGCCTCGGAACCAGCGACTCATTTCAGTTGTCTCAAAGAAATGAAGTTTTACCATACGTTCCTTAGTGTACTTCTGAAACCTCTTGGTTTCTTTCTTTAGCATGTAACAATACTGTGGGTCATGGTCCGGAAGATCGTCCGCATGTATAAATCTATCACCGTACTCCTTCGGCATTTTATCGAACATATCATCTATTTCCTCTACATCAAATCTGTCGTACCGTGGTGCGTTTTTTGTACCCTTCTTTGGAATAATAGTTTTTACAAATGTCGGATCCCATAAATGGAAACCCAGCGGCATTCCTAATCTGTTAACCCGGATTTCCCAGGATATATCATCCATGTCGAACCAGTCTTGGTATGCTAGTCCTAACCATTTTCCAAAGTTGATAGCACTTCCTGAATTGTAATTACCTACTTTGAAGAAAAATCTATCAACTATACTTATTTTGATCTGTTTAAGATATTCTCTCTCTGCCGGTGTGGGTTCGTAATCGGGATTTTCAAATACAATATCAAATCCGCGATCTTCATGGTGGAAACTTGGTTTACCAAATTCCTGTAGTTGTAGTAATCGGTTATTTTTTATAAGCCGGGCTGGTTCACTTCTTCCCATTGCTCTTAGGAATGGGGCTGGGAATGGAACCTGGGAATTGGGGTCTAGATATGCAAAGTCTTTATCAACGTTTTGCGAATGGAGAAACTCATCGTCCAATAAAGCCGCTACCATATCTTTATTGTCTAATGCCTGTCCTTCTGTCGAAGTGATCATTTGATTCATCTTCGTTAGATACGGACGCATTTCCGGCGGAGAATTATCAATGAAGTCCCTAACGTCCTGCATAAGATCTTTAGGATCTCCTACAGGTAGGTTACTTAATGGTGTCGGACTTAACGTTGGTGCTAAAGTATCCATTCGCGTTTTTTGTAAAATTAACTGTTAAAAAGTTAATTTTCAACGCTTTCGGTTTTTTCTCGGTTTTTTAGCTGTTTGTAGTCCGCCGTAAACAACTCCTTTTACTACCTTAACTGTATGATGAATTTTATATTTACCTTCTTCATCCTTGCGGTAATGAACATCTTCGATCATCTTGGCTTTTATATCCACTCTCACCGGTTTTCCCTTCTTGTAGATCAAATGGTCTTTCTTTCCGCGGATTAAGGTGTAAGCATAGTCTCGGCTACTGAACCGGTTTCTGCGGCAAAATTCGGATACGGAGATCCATTCTTCTTGTTTGTTAGTCATTAGCCCCTGGATAAAATTGATCCCGGGGAAGGTTTCGAACCTTCATTACTTCGCCATACCCGGGATTTAAAAAATTTACGACTGCACCTCTTCCGTCTCTTCCTTTTCAGGATCACTATTCTCATCGTCGCTACTTTTCTCGGCGGTCTGTGCCGTCTCGCCGGAAATGTCGTTACCACCTTCGTCAATTGGTCCGGCTGTCTTGTCATTGTTGGTCCGCCTTCGTGCTCCAATGTCAAAGGACTTACATTTCTGATTTCCATTTTGGATTAATTTAAGTTATTAAAATGGTTCTTATGAACCTCAACCTATTATGAATAAATGATAATTAACCGGCAACGTCATTGCTTCCGGTCTGTTATCAACAAATACTGTTTCGGGTGGTTTTACTGCTGTGTTTACATACTGGATATATCTCGGTTTCTTTACCTTAACTCCTGACGCTACGATCATAAATTGTATCTTCCAATCTACCTCGGGAATATCTTCTAGTTCTAAAATATTAACCGTTAAGCCTTCCTCATTCCAGGTAAGGCTTAACGGCATAGCGTCTTTACTGCATTCGACATCAAAGACGTAGACTCCCTGTCTTATCTTTTCGAACTTTACATCATACTGTTGTACATACATGGGCTTTGTCGTGTAAATAATTTCTAACATCACCTACTAACTTCTCGGTCTTTTCTTTTATGGACATCAACTCACCTTCGTCCATTTCTGCAATAGCCGCGTCTGTTTTTATTATTATCCTTTCCAGGACACTTTTAAACTCCGGCTCTTCTTTCAGGTACGGCATAGATAAGTACCTGTTGCGTAAATGCTCATAATCGAGATTTACTTTTCCCTCTCCTACTATCATCGCTGTTGCCATACTTTGATGAACTTGGATCTTGGGCTTGTAATCTGCCGTCTCTTTCCTCGCCGATTCAAGAGATTGCAGTACGGTTTGCATTAATGCTACTTTAATGGCATCCATGACCTGCTTGTTTAATTATTTAATATTGAATATGGTAAATACATTTCTATTAACTCATTATGTATATATTCCTCGTCGTAACCGGTGCACTGTTTTATCTCTCCAATAGTTCTTTCTTCTGCTTCTTTGAATGTGTGTGAATATCCGCACCTCAAATAATAGAAAGGTGCTATAAGGTAATAGCAAGATCTGTATCCTTTGTCAGTTGCAATTTCTTGGTGAACTATTTCATCGGTTAAAGCTCTTTCTCTGACTATGTGGTAATTTATATATTTTTGATTACCTATGAAATAGTGCCCGGCTTTTTCCAGTACGCCTTTCTCTTCCATTTTAGCATAGTAAGTGCTCCGGTCTAGCGTTACAAATGCCAGTTCAGCTAACCACTCCGATATTTTCATTTCTCCTTTAGACTTCATCACTAGAGTAAGTTACTGGTGGATTTGTTTTAAAAGGATAGTCTCTCATTGTCCTTACAAAAGTTGTAAGCGGCATTGCTACCTCTTCTGCGTCGTATGGATAACCCAGGTACTTTTCAACTAAATATCTATCCGGACGTTCAACTGACCGGGTTCCTTTTTCTCCCTCTTGGAAAAACTGTATTATTTTTTTTAAGAGATCTACATACGCGTCGCATAATGTAAAGTGAACTGTCAATGCTGATACTACCAATGCTGGTCCTGGTATTTCAAACCGGGTTGCCAGGAGCTTCTCTTCGCGACTCCCGGATTGCTCCACTATAGCTTTAACAATAAACACTCCTTCCATTGCGTCTTTTCTCACCGGTATTCTTACCAGGAATATATCTTCTTGGGTTAATCCTGCGACTATTGGTATATGTCGTACCGGTGTAAGATCTATATCTTCTAATCTCATTTGTACTCGACTATAAGTTTAGTGCCGTTACCCCAGTCAATTCTCTTTAACGGGATCCCGGTTATAAATATTTCTGATACTACTCCCCGGACAAAATCGGCGGTGAATGCTTTTACTATGTACTTTACTTCGTTAAGTCCATCTGTTACTGTAACTATATGTCCGGCTCCCAGTGATCCTATCGGGGGTAATCCTTTCATCACTTCATAATCTTCGGCTTCCAGTTTAACTTCTACCTGGGGTTGAAGTTTATTCCCATAATAGCATTTCTTCCACAACTCATTAAAATCTGATTGAAATAAAAAGAACTTACGATCTTGATAGTTAATTATTTTCATTACAGGAATTTTAGTAAACTCTAACGCTTCTTTCAATTCATTTATGTTTAATTTGATTTAAAATTGACAACCAGTATTGGATCTCTGCTTTTAGCTGGGCGGCTTTTTTCTTATTCGGTATATACTCAATCATACCAACCTGCCACCCGGACTTTGCCAGGTTATATTCGGCTCCTAATTCGGAGATCTTATCTGCCAGGAGCAATACTACTGCACCCTGTAATGAACTGTCAAAAGAAAACTCCCGTTTATTCCATTGGAACTGTTCGACTTCCTGGTGATATATCGTATCGCCTTCATATACCACCGGTACTTTCTCGACAACAAATTCCTGGGCGTGGACTGCCGCCGCCGCGAAAAAAATAATTAAGATTAATAATGTTCTCATGCTTATTGTTTTGTTGCTACCAATTTAATATACCATTTGTGTTGACATCCCTATCTTTTTTTTTAGGAATTTCGGCTCTTCTTTTGTGCCTTTGCACCGCGGACATGGTACGTCGTAATTATGCGGTCTGATCTTACCGGTTCCTTCGCAGTAAGAGCATTTTGATAGCGTTTCTTCGAATTGACGCTTGTAGCCGATCATAACATCATAGTTTCCGTCGTCGGACTTATATACAGTCGGATTAAGCCCGGTTAATGTAGCCCCTATGTGATAAGTCGAATATTCCGGGTAAAATTCATTGCGGAATTTCAAGTTTATCACTTTCCTTTCTTCTATGTCGTAATCTAAATATTTCTTTTCCATAGCGTTCTTTTTAAGGTGGAGTCTCACCTGGGGGTAATCCCCGGTCCTTCCAGCCATCGAAAGGACCGTCCAAACAGTAAGACTCCGTATATTAAACTCTTCGGGATTTCAGGGTTTCCTTTAAGAGACGGGTTAGTCGAACCGTCATACCCCTGCAAGCATTCTCCCTAAAGGGGGGTCTATTAAGAAACTTCTGCCCCCTGTCGACTCGTAAATCCAGGTACTCCTTGAAATGTATTCATGCTGATATTCTTCACTATCCACTCTTCATCTGTCATAGTTGACTTTAGCTTTCCTTTAACAATTTTATATCCCAGGCTTTCTAATTCCTTCCTATGCTCATTCTTAACTTTATCTCTACCGTTTTTCTTATATACGATCTGATATAATCGGTATCCTCGGGGTCCCAGGGCAAAATGAAGTAGTATATCCTGAAACCGGTTATTGTGGTCGCGAACTTTTTCTCTTATCGCCGCTTCCTGTATTTGGGCGGTCATAGATTTCTGCGGTAATTGCGGATATGTCGTATCCACTATACCAGCCATACCTTTTAGTTGCCGCACTCCTACAAACTCTACTCTTTCGATATTTTCTTTTTTTTCTGCCATAACTTTTAAGGTGGACGGCGGACCACCTTATTTTTGGTATTCGGGCGGAACCCCGGGTCGTTAAAACCCAGGAGTTTCATATCCTACCGTCCGTGAAAAAAATTATCCTTCTTTTTCTGCCGCTTCGGCTTTCTCAATTAAACTCTGTGCAACCTGCCTCGCCTGTTCCGGTGTAAATCCTATCCAGGCTATCGGCTTTCCAAACTCCATTACCACTTTTCCTGGGACATTACCAATACCGATTTGGATCTCTCCTTCGTCGGTTTCGGTTAATTTGCCTTCCGGGAACTTACCAGTAGTTCCTATTGTTTAATTCCTGTTTGCCGCATGATTTAGGGCTTTGTTTATTTGATCTGTGTTTTGAAAAAAACTCGGTGGTAATCCTTCTCCGCCGTGATGTGCCATAGCTTTATTTATTTAATTTTAAAATATACCCAGCCAAATAGGTGCTTATATCCTTCCTGGTAAGTCCGGCTACTCGGCTGGTGGTTAATATCCTGGTAAAATCTCCAAATTATCTTTTTAAACGGTATCATACTCTTTGGTTTATTTTTGACTCTCAAATCAACAACTTCAACTTTCGATAAATCTCCCTTGAACTCAAATGCCTTTCTTAATTCCTCTAGCCAAGTTTTATATTCTTGCTATGTCAAAATTGATTACTT
>CALGOI010000416.1 GCA_937959065.1 uncultured Ignavibacteriota bacterium
CTTCAGCAGACCCCAATCTGGTGGGATATATTCGACTGTCATTTCTTCGATGCAAACAGAGGTGTGACATGCGGTTCCGGCGGTCGAATAATGCGAACCACAAACGGAGGAGGAGATTGGTTCGACGCACCAAGTCCATTCAAATTTCAGGATTACTGGGACATGGATTTCAACGGAAACACCGGTTATATAGTGGGCAGCAACGGAGTATTAATTAAATCAACAAACGGCGGAGTATCATGGTCTCCAAGAACAAGTGATGTATTCGTACAGTTAAATGGAGTTGCAGCAATTAACTCCACACATGCTGTTGCAGTAGGTAATGCCGGGACCATCATTCTTTCGCAAAATGGCGGTGACAACTGGTTATTCCAGACTAACCCGGCATTTAATATAACATTATACGGTGTTGACTTCAATGGCCAGGGTATAGGAACAGCAGTTGGCGGTTCAGGAATGATACTTAGGACATCCAATGCAGTTGGCATAGAGCCAATAAGTTCGAATCTACCGGACAGGTTCTCATTATCACAGAACTATCCAAATCCATTCAATCCATCGACAAAGATACAATTCAGCATACCAAAATCTTCATTTGTAAGTATAAAGATCTATGATATGCTGGGAAGAGAAGTAACAGAACTGGTTGGCAAGCAGTTAAATGCAGGAGTATTTGAAACTGAGTGGAACGCATCAGGTTTGAATAGCGGAGTTTATTTTTACAGACTTGAGGCTGACGGATTTACGGAAGTTAAAAAAATGACATTAATTAAATAACGTTCTTTTTTTAAGCTTTAGGATGTGCTTGCTTATAAGCTTTCTTTAGTTTTTCGGGAGTAACATGTGTGTAAACCTGGGTTGTAGATAGGCTTTCGTGACCAAGAAGGTCTTTCACAGCTCTAATATCTGCGCCGCTATCCAGCAAATGGGTAGCGAACGAGTGTCTAAGCACATGGGGGGATTTCTTTTTAGCTTCCGTAATCAAAGAAAGCTTTTTATTTATAAGACGGTGTACTTTCATTTCATACAGTTTATTTCCCTTATTATCAAGAAAAAGATAAGAGGATTTTTTTATGTCTGAAATCTCTCTCACTTGCAGATAGTTTTTTAGCGCTTTTTTTGCAAATTGACCAAACGGTATTATCCTCTCCTTAGAACCTTTACCCATTACTTTGACGGTATTTTTATTGAAGTCCACATTATCCAGTTTCAGACCGATAAGTTCTGATAATCTCATTCCGGTGCTGTAAAACAGTTCAATAATGGCTTTCTCTAGAGTTGTGAATTCAATTTCACCTTTCTCTTCAAGCAAGTCCTCCATTTCATTCTTGGTAAGGAAAGTTGGAAGCCTTTTATCTAACTTTGGGAATATAAGTCTTGAGGCAAAGTTCTTCGAAATATAATTATTACGTAAAAGGAATTTATAAAATGATTTAAGGACAGATATTTTTCTGGATATAGATTTCTTAGAGAATTTGGTAGTAGATCTTTTAGCCGAATTGAAAATCTTGCTTGCCGGGTCGGATAATTCGGCTACAAACGATTTAAGGATAGCAAGAGGTGTCTTATCGAAATTCACCTCAAAAGAATCCATATCGAAGTCAGGCTTAGCTTCTATGCCGTTTTCTGTTATGTAAAGGAATTTAGCAAACTGTTCAAGGTCGTTTTTATAGGAAATAAGGGTATTAGGTGAGTAGTTTTTAGTCACCTC
>CALGOI010000417.1 GCA_937959065.1 uncultured Ignavibacteriota bacterium
TTTAATATGTCTGTTGCTCCAAGCTTTGCAACTGAATCCGCTCCCCCTGTTTCAGGTGGTACTTCTTACTATATGGAGTTCGGTGATACCGTATGTATTGTTAACTGGGGTACAGGTGGTACATTACCTTCTGGCCTAAATGTTACAAACAGAACAGGTGACATGCCTCCTAATGCAGGAAACAGCAGCCATCTTGCTTCTTATGTTAATGTTACGCAGGTCGGCGGACCTTTGGCAGGTACCTTCTATAATATGACTTATAAATTCGGATTTAATGAACTGTTCAATATTACCAATACGGCTAATATTAGACTTGCTAAACAGGATGGTACTTTCTGGACTGCGTATCTTACTGAAGGAACCGGCGGCGGACAATCACAGGTGAATGTATCAAACAGAAGCATTACCGTTAACGAACTTAACAGCTTCTCTAATTTTACCGTCACTGATATTAGTGCTCCGCTTTCCACGGTTTCTATGCCTCCGGTTCTTGTTTCACCGGGTGCAAACGATACTATTCCTCCATTATCACCAAATTCGTTTGTTTGGATGAAATCAAATGAAATAGTTCCAATTCCACCTGTTAGAAATAACAATGGTGAAATGGATGCTTCTATTTTGAATTATTGGTTCCAGGTTAATAGCGATACATCAGGTGCTGCATTCCTGTTGGATTCTACTCTTACAGATACTTCTGTAACTGTTCCGGGTGGTACATTTACTCCTCTTACTGCTTATTTCTGGAGAGTCAGAGCTAAGAATCAAAACGGATGGGGTGAATATTCTCCTTGGAGAAGAGTATGGATTGATATGGCTACAGGATTGACCAATAATAGTGAAATTCCATTAGAATATAATTTATATAATAACTACCCGAATCCATTCAACCCGTCGACATCTATCAAGTTCGACATCCCTAAAGCTGGTTTCGTGTCACTTAAAGTGTACGATGTTACCGGTAGGGAAGTGGCTACGCTGGTTAATGAAGTTCTTCAGCCGTCACGATATAATGTTGAATGGAATGGATCACAGTTCTCGAGCGGTGTCTATTTCTATAGGATTCAGGCTGGTGACTTTGTAAAAGTTCAAAAGATGATTTTAACAAAGTAGTTTTCATTAATACTTCCTTTCGAAGATCCCCCGGGTTTTACCCGGGGATTTTCTAAGTTCTTTTTTTTGGTGAAGACAGCATAAGAGCCGTTTATACTTCGTTGCTGCCCAGGACGTATGTCATAAACATAAGTGCCCTGTTAAAGTGCTGGGAGGGATGGTAAGATCCTCCTTTTACCACCCTCCACCTTCACCTGTTTATTTGCGCTTACTTGATTTGTTGCTTTTTCTTTAACCTATGTTCTTCTACTTGGTTTTCAAAAGTGGATTCACTTAAAACTGAGATTTCAATTCAAATTTGTAATTGTTAACCCTCAATTCTAACCACCCTCCATTTAGGCAACCAATTATTTTAAAAATTGAACAGGCATCATAAGTATGATGCTAATTTAAAATTGAAAATTTAAATAGACTTATTATGAGAGTGCTATTGTTTTTAATTCTATCTTTCGTTATATGTGTGTCTGCTGTTAGATCTCAGGATAATAGACTTGATACATACGACGGGAAAAATATCAATTCGCCATCATCAGATGCCAACAAAAAAGGAATGCTGTATAATAATGATAATAGCGGCAGAGATAATTCCTCCGGCATAACCTGCTCCTTCCCCACAGGGAAAAAGCCCTTCCACCTGATCATGC
>CALGOI010000418.1 GCA_937959065.1 uncultured Ignavibacteriota bacterium
ACAGAGTTTGCGAGCGGTTCATCACTGCCTCTAACCGGGATTGCAGTCATAAACTCAGAAACAGGGTATACTGTGGGATGGTCCGGGAACATGTATAAAACCACCAATGCCGGAGTTAACTGGAGTCCGGTTACTTCCGGTACAACCGTTGCCATCAATTCAATTACTTTCGCCGACCCAACAACCGGATATTTTTGCGGAGCTTCGGGGGTAGTTGGAAAAACGACAGACTCCGGTAATACATGGGAGCTTCTTACAACAGGAAGCGGTACACAACTTCAGGATATAGAATTTTCTGATCCTTCAAACGGGATGGCAGTTGGCTCCGGTGGAACAGTGCTCAAAACGACTAACGGTGGACAAAACTGGGAATCAATCTCTTCCGGTTCACCTCAGCAGCTCAATGACATATCACTCCCTAATAGTACAACGGGATATTCAGTAAACACAGGGGGAGGAATCTATAAAACCACCAACGGGGGGTTAAACTGGTTCGCGCAAACATCACCTTCGAACGAATGGTTAACTTCGGTCTATTTTACCGATAGTGAGCATGGTATAGCAGTTGGTGATGACGGTACTATTCTTAAAACAACAAACGGAGGAACAACTTTCTTATCACCTATATCAACGACAATTCCTTCTGAGTTTTCTCTTTTACAGAATTATCCAAACCCGTTCAACCCTTCAACAAAGATCAGGTTTGACCTCGCATCAAATATTGAAGTCAATATCAAGCTTGCAGTATATGACATCACAGGAAGGAAGATAGCTCTATTGGTAAATTCAAAACTCTCACCCGGTACCTATGAGTACACTTTCAACGGCTCAGGATTCTCGAGCGGAGTGTATTTTTACAAACTTGAATCCGAAAATTTTGTTGAAACAAAACGAATGGTGCTTGTAAAATAATTGTATATAATCCTATTTTTTCAGGGGGATGCTCTTACGCGCCCCCTTTTTTTATATAAAATGTAGCAGAAGTAATTCAATTATTAGAGCAAAATGACTATCTTTTCGCTTATTCCAAAATTAAAAACACAATATGACAAAGGGAATTCTTACCTCTTTATTGTTTTTAGTGATGTCTGTGGGTCTATTAAACGCGCAGGCAAAGGAGGATTGGATAAATCTCTATACTACCCAGGGGCAGGTTAGTATGGACAAAGCAATGCTGGTTGGCACCGACGCAAACGGTAACACTTATGTAACCGGGACTTCAATGACAGACCTGGTTCCAAATGATGATATACACACGATAAAGCTGGACAAGGACGGTATATTTCAATGGGCTGCGATTTACAATGGAGATGGAAACTATAATGATAAGCCATTGGATATGTACGTAGATCCTCAAGGTAACCTTTACATAACCGGCGGCAGCACAGGTGCCAATAATACCGCTACAGATATGATAACCATTAAATATAACTCTTCCGGAAAAGAGGAATGGGTTGCCCGTTACAATGGAACAGGTGAAGGACACAGGGAAGAAGGAAGAGCAATATCAGTCGATGCAAACGGTGATGTTTATGTATTTGGCGTAGCTCCTCATATCGCACTTGACAACTCCGGTGACGATTTTGTACTTGTTAAATACAATTCTCTCGGACAAGAGCAATGGGTAAAAGCCTACGACGATGGAATCTCTTCAGGCGAGGGTGTAGACATGGTAATCGACGGTTCAGGGATCTATGTAACCGGCGCTAACGGCGGTCCTTCCTTTAACATTAAGACTATCAAGTATGATAAAGACGGAAATATAATGTGGGAAGCAGAGTACGACGGGGGCGCAAACGATATACCTGTTGCAATAACAGTCGATGCTGCAGGCAATGTGATTGTAACGGGGGCTACTCAGCCGGCAGGCGGAAATTTCGATATTGTTACT
>CALGOI010000419.1 GCA_937959065.1 uncultured Ignavibacteriota bacterium
TTTATTAAGCTGATTAAACTCAACCCCAGCTCTCTTCTTCTTTTTGAGACCAATTTGTTATGTTTCAAAAAATTTCTGTAATTCTCAATCTCTGCATAAAAGGATTCGATCATACCTGCGGAATAAAAAATCTTTAATGAAAGTGTATATACTTCCTGTTTATAAAGATAATCTGTGCGCTGTACCTCTGAAAGAACTTCTAGCGCTTTCTCATATTCTTCCTTTTTTGCAAAATATTCTGCTAGCGAGAGATAGTACGAACTATCTTTATATTCTTCATTAAGCTCGTTTTTGTATTTTTCGATAAAATCGAGTGCCCAGTCTATCTCTCCTGTATGAATTGAAGCGTATGCTACCCTGTTATAAAAAACGTGGGACATATAACTCAATCCTTCATAATGAGCACCTTTTTCCATAATCTCCTTATACAGCTTAAACTTGATCTTTAAATAATGCAGATCACCCTTATTTATTCTTTCCGAACAGTAATTTATAAGTACTACATACGCGTTTTTTCTATCCATTTCTTTAAAGGAATCATAATTTATTACAGTTATCTCATGCACTCTGCTAAAATATTTATCATCTTCTGATAAGAATAGCTTTATTGAATTGTAATATAATGACGTGTAAGGCATGGTTTCAAAAAGTTCTGCATTCGATTCATAATATTCTAGTATATTATCCATAAAACTAAAATCAAAATTATTTTCAATAATATGTTTATTCTCGTTGATCATAATGGCATATAATGTTAACAAAGCTGTCATCATAAAATAAATTCCATTGTCTGTTATCTTTTGCAGATTATTCTCTTCGAGAATGCTGTAACTCTTTACCTGTGTTGAAAATCGGCGTAACTCATCTTCATACATCATTTTTAAATAATAATAATCTTCATTATGGTATTGAATAGTCTCTATTATTTTCTCCGCTTTAATTCTCGCTTTTTCAAAGAGAATGGCATGGTTTCGGTTTGTTGCAGACCTCATCCTGGCAAGTGCATTGTAATTCTTGTCTTTTTGGAATTCTTTCAATGCTATATAGTCCTCAGCCAGTTTTAATGTCCGGGAGAGGGTATTCCTCATCACCACATCTGAAAATGATTTCCCCGGATAGAGTTTTTTATGAATTTTTTCATTTGTAAGGTGTATTGAATCAAACTTGGGGGAGTACTTAATCAAAATCTCAAAAAACCTGCTCAATGTCTTTTTCTTATTGAAAAAAGGAGAGTCGACGAACCTCTGAAATTCAATAAGCTCATCACGGGAAAATGTTCTGAGAAGAGATATTAAGGTTGAATTTTTCAAAATATTTAAAGTAAAAGGGATACAGTCAGTTATCCAAATTAATAATTATATAATTTGTTATTACAATTATTTAGTTTCATGATGTATCACTCTCAATTACTTAAAATACCAATAATATCTGATACAATCCTGATAATTTTATTCTTCTGTGATTCATATCCTGGTTATTATTTTAGTTTATATTTTAAAATAATAAGGAGGGAATTATGAAATTCTTAGATTTTACATTTAAAAATATATTTATAATCTTGATTATTTGCCTGTTTGCCAAAATGTCACCGGCACAGCATAATTGGTTCTGGCAGAACCCTCTCCCGCAGGGAAACACCCTTAACTCAGTAGATTTTGGAGATGAAAATACCGGCTGGGCTGTGGGGGAAAACGGTACAATAATAAAATCTACCGATAGCGGAGAAAATTGGAACCTCCAGTATAGCGGGACAACGGAACGGCTTCACTCTGTTCATGCCTTTAATGAGAATACCATCTATGCAGTTAGTGAGAATGGAGCTGTTTTGAAAAGCATTAATAGTGGCGCAAACTGGTCATCCCAGGGCGGAGGTACATCGATTATTAATAGATCTTATTTTTTTGATGAAAACATTGGCTGGGTGATAGGTAATAACGGCGTCATCCTCAAAACTACAAATGCCGGCAATAACTGGAGCGCACAATCGAGCGGAACGACAAATGATTTGTTTGGATTATATTTCACCAGTGTTGATAGTGGTACTGTAGTTGGAGATAGTGGAACGGTTTTGAAAACTACAAATGGCGGCAACACTTGGATTCCTTTTGTAATAAATCCGGGATTAGAAAATTTTACTGAGTCTTCACAGCTTAATGAAGACCGGATTAACGATATCTGGGAAGCTAATGATGATTTTAATGTATTAGTTGGGAATAATGGTCGTATTGGGATATGGAATAATGGGGTTTGGAGTGAGCCAAATAGCGGGGTAAGTTTTGATTTACACCGCGTTCGTGCAGTTACAGCCGGAAATGCTTTATTGCTAGTAGCAATCGGGGATAATGGATGCATAATCTATTCAATAGATTCCGGAAGAGTTTGGCAAACAAGTTTTTTCGAAAGTGGAGACCTTAAAATGCTTTATCTTGCTTCTGCCGGTTTCGATTGGAGTACTCACACTACCATGGGGAATGCTATACTAATTACAGGTGGTGAGTATGGCAGGATAGGCAGCTCTACTAATAATGGAGTGACGTGGAGCGCAATCTCGAGCGGCTCAACCAGGCATCTTCTTTCCATTTTCAGTATTGGCTCAAATATCTGGTCAGCAGGTCATTTTAGCGGTGGAGGGAGTATTCTTGCATCCACCGATGGGGGTAGTACATGGATTAATCGGCACCCCGGAACTACCAATACCCTTAATGATATCCATTTTACAAATGAAAATACCGGCTGGATTGCAGGACGAAGCGGCACAATAAGGAAAACTACAAATGGGGGAGCTAATTGGAGTTCACAAACATCTGGAACCTCAAGTGTATTGAACTCGATTTATTTTATAAATTCAAGCAAAGGATGGGCTGTAGGTGAAGGTAATACTATCCTGCATACTACTGACGGTGGAGATAGCTGGAGTAATCAAACCAGCGGAACATCTAATGTACTCTTTTCCGTTTGCTTTGCAGATGAGAATAATGGTTGGATCGCAGGAGGAAGCGGTACAATAAGCGCAACAACCAATGGCGGAGTTGATTGGACACTCCAGCTCACAGGAACTACAAGTTCTTTAAGGTCAGTCTTCGCTGTTAATGTTAATACTGTTTATGCTGTTGGTTCAGCCGGAACGGTTATAAAAACCACTAATGGCGGAGCAGCCTGGAATACTCAACCAACCGGGACATCGAACCAGCTTCGTTCGGTATATTTCTTCGATGAAAATTCCGGCTGGGCTGCTGGTGCAAATGGTTCCATTATCAGAACAACGAACGGAGGAATAAACTGGATGGTTTTGGCAAGTATGACAGGCAATGATTTAGATGCAGTAGTATTTAATGATGCCAATACAGGCTGGGTTGCTGGAGATGGAGGAGCAATATTAAAGACTATTACAGGCGGGGGAACTGTCTCGATTAGTATAATTAGCAGTTCTATTCCGGATGGATTTACACTATACCAGAACTACCCTAAGCCTTTTAATCCATCTACAAAAATTGACTTTGATATACCAAAAAGTGGGTTGGTATCGTTGAAAGTATATGACCTGTTGGGTAAGGAAGTGGCATCACTGGTAAATAATAACCTCATAGCAGGATCTTATACACTTGATTTCAATGGCGTAAATCTTTCCAGCGGAGTGTACTTTTATCGCTTGCAATCAAATGGTTTTAATATTACAAAGAAAATGTTGCTCGCAAAATAACTACGCGGGAAATAAAAAGATGAGATTTTCCTTCTTATTACTGTCCCCTTGACCACAAATCTCCCCCATGAAAATGGGGGAGCAGGGGATTAAGTTTATGTCTATGTAGAATTCCATTTTCCTTTATCCATTTAACTTTCACGGAATTTCTTTTACCGCCCTCTTTCGCGTTTTCTTTTTATGTGTTATATTCGTAAAGATTAATTTTAAAAACGAATCAAACTACCATGACCGGAATAGATATATTTCCAATCAACTTAATTAGTGAAAATCTTCCAAAGGAACCTCTTTGTGAGTGACCGGGAAAAAATCAAATTACTTAATTCATACAAAGAATTATACTACTGTTTTTACATATTTGAATTCAGCACTTTAACCAAAATTTTTTTAAATACTTGATTAATCAATATTGAAATTTTTTAAATTGTACAAATTCTGGATCAAAAAACAATAATTTAGTTTACAAATTATACCTGGGAGGTTTTTTGAATATAAACTCCTGTTCTTTTAACATTCGCTCCTGCCTTTATTGTTTTATTTATTTAAGGTAGTTTACATTAAATAAAACATAATATTAGCATGGATAACAATCAGAATAATCCCGGACAGCAGCAGATTAATATTGAACTTGATGAAAAACAGGCGGAAGGAACTTACTCAAACCTTGTAATAATTACTCATTCACCGGCTGAATTTATTATGGACTTTACACGAGTAGTACCCGGTGTTCCTAAGGCAAAAGTACAATCACGTATCATAATGACACCGCAGCACGCAAAATTATTCCTTAGCGCCCTGAATGAAAATATTAAACGCTATGAAAACCAATTCGGTGAGATTAAGATACACAACCAGATAACAGATGGGGGACTCGGCTTTCAGGCGCCTACTAATCCAAAAGATGAAAAGATAAACTAACTACTCATTATCTAGACGCCAGAAATTTATTAACGATATCCCAATAAACAGAATATTAGCCAGCCAGGCAGTTAGAACCGGATCGATATCACCGTTGTATCCGAAAACCTGGGATATTTTAACAAAACCCAGGTAAATAAAACTAACAAGTATTGCTATCCCGAATTGTACAGCAGCACCGCCACGGCGTCTAGAACCGGCGGATATCGACACACCAAAAAGAATCGTTACTATATTTGCAAATGGGAATGATATCTTTGAATAATAATCTACCTCGGTTTTTGCGCTTTCCAGGCCGCTTCTCTGCAGATTATCGATAAATTCACGGTGCTCACTCAGAGTCATTTCTTCCGGCTTTAGTTGATTCTTGATTATTATATCCGGAGTAAGCGAAATTTTGCCTATTTCCGGCAGCTGACTTATGTAAACAGAACTATACTGATTGAACTCTATCTTGTTCGAATCGGCAAATTTACGTTCGAATACATTTGTAAGATTCCACTCAGCTCTTGCCGTGTCCCATACAAATGAACCTATATCGTAACGGGATGTAAGTCTTGTAATATCTTTAGGGTCGAATGTTTGGATGGATATCTGCTGACCTGTACGAGAAGCATCGTCATAAAAACCTATTGTAATGATCCTGTTTTCCTGGTCCTGTATATGCAGATTTTGTACTGCAGCATTGATAACATTTTTACCTAAATACTGCCGGTCGATCTGTAATCGTGATGAATTAGCATCGGGCACAACCCATCCGTTAAAATAGATTGAAAACAGGGTAATTATAAACCCGAATATTAAAATTGGCGTTAAATACCTGCCAAGTCCGATTCCGGCTGACTGCATTGCAGTATATTCCGAATAAGTAATAAATCTGCTTATTGTAAAGAGGGAAGCCAGCAGCATTCCCACAGGAGTGATTAATTTTAAAATTTCAGGTATGAAATAAATATAATATCTTATGAGTATATCATTTGGTACATTACGGTCGATAAATTTATCCACATTTTCAATTAAATCAACTGCAATAAATATGATAACAAAACACAAAACACCGAAAATAAAATTAGTAATGAAATGCCTTAATATGTAGCGGTCTATTAGCTTCATATTACTTTATATTGTTTACAATAACAACTATATATAAATGGCTGTAACATATCATAATTTAAACATTTTTCTATTATGAGCCCTGATTTATTGGTATTATCCAGGATTGCATCATGCTGTTCTTCAAAACAATTTAAAGAATTAGATAATCTTTTAAAAGAAAACATTACTGTAAATCCAACAAGAATATACGAAGTTTTGCTTCAGTTATACTTATTTAACGGTTTCCCTGCAACCATCGAGTCTCTTAAGGTATTTAAATCACATTTTCCGGAATATAAAACCATTAATGAGCAATATAATGTTAAATTATTTGAAAAAAGAGGGATTATTAATTGTAAATCCGTATATACCAATAATTATGATAAACTGCAGCAAAATATTGATAATTTAAGTCCTGATCTCGCTGAATGGATGATTATAGAGGGTTATGGAAAGGTTATGGGACGTCCGGAGTTATCGATGCAGGAGCGTGAACTTATAAACGTAGCCATGTTATGTACCAATTTTTCAGAACATCAACTATACTCACATATAAAGGGATCCCTAAATACAGGATCAGATAAAGAAATTGTATCAGAAGTAATCAAATCAACAGTAGACTATAATGGGCAAAGCAACATAGAAAAAGCATTGGAAATGCTTCAGACGGTCTATAAAGATTCATAGATATACTGTTGTATAATATATATTATGTAAAGTTATATTATGCGTTATATTGTTACATTTAGTATATTCTAATCCCCCTTCATATAAACATTATGGAATCTCACTTAATGGTATTTCCGATTCTGGCAAAGGTTTTTTATGTTTTTTCCAGGTTGCAGGAATGAATAGACCAATAAATAATGTTATGTATGAAATTAGCCAGAAATAAATCCCATACTTTACAATCACAGGTGTCATCATACCAGCTTCATTATACATTAACTCGGAAAGATTAAAAGCAGGAATTGTGAGTAAAATTGCGATTCCCATAATTGGAATAGCTAAAAATCCGCTGATCCTCCAAAATGACATAACAACACTAGCAAAGAACATTAAATTTGAAAACCAGGCAAAGAATAAACCCCAATCTATGAAAAATGCCATCCAGCCGATAATAAGGCATTCGAAACCATGCATTGTATCGTTTGGTATAGTCTGGTAGTATATTTCAGCTACAAGCGCAATAAGGTAAAACAAGACAGATAAGGCAATAAAACCCAGTTTTATTGCAAGAAGTATATTTGTTCTACCCATTTAAGTGATTAATATTATTCGTAAAAATTTACCTCCCCTGTTGATACATTGTATATCCTACCGTCAATCATTAGTTTTTCATCCTTAACAAGTTTACTTAATATCGAGCTTCTTTCTTTAATTTCATTCATTACAAATTTTACGTTCTCATGAGTAACAAGATCAACAAAATTACAATCTTCTGAGGTTCTTTCTCCATTATAATTCAAAGAATCTATTACAGGTTCAATTTTATTGAGTAAACCGGTTAGATTACCCAATCTGACTTTATCGATTGCTCCTTTAATAGCACCGCACTCAGTATGACCTAATATAAGAATTACTTTAGAACCGACCATATTACACGCAAACTCCATACTTCCAAGGATATCATCATTCAAAATATTCCCGGCAATTCTATTAATAAATATGTCACCAAGCCCCTGGTCAAATATTAACTGAGGCGGTACCCTCGAATCCATACAGCTAAGGATAGTAGCAAAAGGATTTTGTTCATGCAAAACGCCTTTAACTTCTTCATACCAATTCCTGTTTAGCGGATTGTCATTTACAAAACGCTCGTTTCCTTTTTTTAGCAATAATAATGCATCCTGAGGAGAAATAGATTCGAGATCTTCTTTAGTAAATTGAGTATATCCGTCCAAAGTAAATGGCTTAATATCTTCTTGTAAATTAATTTTCGAATTTTACTTTACAAGCAGCATTTTCTTAGTTCTGATAAACTGTGCTGCTTCTATCGAATAAAAATATACACCGCTGGTAAGACCGGAAGCATCAAAATCAATATTATAAGAACCGGCTGATAATTCACTATTAACCAGTAAAGCTACTTCCCTACCGAGCATATCGAATACTTTTAGCTTAACATGAGATTTTCTTGGTAATCCGAAGCTTATATTTGTTGATGGATTAAAAGGATTGGGATAATTTTGGTTTAATGAATAACCCTCGGGCACTTCAGAACCAATTTGTGAAATTCCAATTGGGTCGTAAATTCTGGTAAGAATCCAATAAATGACATTTGACTGGCTTGAACCGTTGTCATAGTTTTGTCTGTCATAACCGTAATTTGGGAAGAAGTTTAATGCATTATTTGGATAAGCTGTTGCCTGTACACCAACATTAATTGTTGTCCAATTCCATATTCCAATATTTGTATTTGCAGGGTTAAAACATTCAGTACCACCAAGCCCGTTAGGATAATCAAAAATATCTTTTGCGTATGCATATTTCCATAACTGTTCCGTTGCCGGTGTGACAGGGATAACTTGAATCCCGTGGATAGTATAGTTGGTTGTTAAGAAAAACGTATGCGCATCAATACCGTTTTGATAAAGGTTTGTTACAATATGATAATTATTAGTATAATAAGACGGGTAAACCGGGTTGGTTTGAGGAAGTGTGATATGATAATACTTCTTCGCCGCTCTTATTTCCTGCTGTAACATTATTGCACCGGTATATTTGATATCATTATTTCCCATTGCTAAACCAAAGAGATACATACCGTACCAAGCGTTGACAGCTTCACTCGAGCTCTCTTGGTTCTTTCCTCCACCATAAGGAACTAAGCCGTTTGCCCAGGAGTTACCATCAAACCAGTCTTTGTATCTCATCATGGCAAAATGTCCGTCAGTACGGCTTGGATTAGCAATATCACGAATAAGATCCATTACCCTATTCAGATAATGGTTACTGTTAGAGGTAAACCATGCCGGGTCTTTCTTTGCAATCGACGCAGACGCATACAATATATATCCGTAATGAAAATGGTGATCATTATACAATGCACTTCCAAAATCGATTCCCGGTGTAAGATTTAGACTGTCCCAGGAACGACTTGCTATTAATCCGCCATACTTTGTGTCATACATCAAAGAGTCCCTGTTTACCGGAGTTACAGTTGGTAATAATGTGGCATTACCATCAAGATAAGCACCAAGAAATATCTTTAAAGAATCCCTCATTGTCTGTGCAACTCCCTGAATTGAAGCATATCTAACATTATCTCTCTCGTACAATTCATCTGCAATTACAATTGCTCTTCCTAACCGTGCGAGGTGTTTCCCCTGGCTATAAATATCCTGCCATAAATATAATCTGTTAAATAAAAATAAATCTTCATTAACGTAATGTGCTACTGTATCACACCATTGAAGAGGAACTGTGGCAAGATTACCATTTTGAGGGTACCATGAATAACCGGGCAGCTGTTCAGTCATATTCCAGGTCTTACCGTGTACCTCAGTCATATAACCTTTTAAAACTGCATATTTAAGAATATTTGAAGTGGTATTTGATAATGACATATCAGTATGATGAGGTAATGCCATCATTAGTAAAGAATCACTTCCAAGTGAGCCTTCATTATAACGGGTAAAATTAAAATTTATATTTGCTGTTGAACTTCCGGATCCAATTGATGAAGCAACCTCCCCTTTTACAGGAACAAATCTTGCATATGCATTAAGCAGGTTTATTTTATCAGTAATCTGCTGTGCAGTTAATCCTTCACCATCGTAAGTTACATGGGCTGTTCTGATATATCCCGTGAAGTCTCCTGTTGCGATTAATCCAAGTGTCTGTGCAGATTGTGAAAACTCAAGAGTT
Organism: uncultured Ignavibacteriota bacterium; assembly: GCA_937959065.1. GTDB lineage: Bacteria > Bacteroidota > Ignavibacteria > Tepidaquicellales > Tepidaquicellaceae > JAEYVS01. Next base: position 9,584 of record CALGOI010000419.1, read on the forward strand.
ATACTACTTGAACTATAAATCATCCATGTCTGTGCCCTAAAAGCTGTACCGGGGCTTCCTGTAGTCTCTACTTTGAATGAAGTTCCTGTGAATTGCTGTCCTGCTGAAACATTAACATCATTTATTTTTAATACTGCGGGACTGGGAAAGTAAATCCCGGGAGTAACATTGTTATATATCATTGTCACATATGGCATCCCTCTGACTAATGGAGCTTCATAATACTTTCCGGTATTTGTTGTATTGGTAAATTTGATCGTTGATGAGAGATCAGTGTAATCATTTTTTATAGACGGCTTAATATTTGCCGGGTTAGTTATACCCATGAATAAAAATGCACCATCATCCCATGTTATTATTGGTGTACTTCCACCTGTTTCATTTACCTGAAACGGTTTGTAATTTACAGCCAATAGTCCTTTAGGATTTGAATATCCAACATAATTCCATCCAAAATTTACCTGGTAAGGATATACAAATGCCTTATTCCCACCTAGATTTCCGGAAAGATTAGGATAAGAAGTTTGCTGTAAGAGAAAATTATTAAACCAGGCATTAGTAGGGTAAGGAAAAGACAAACTATCGAACATTTCACTAAAAGGAGGCTTGTTTACAACCTGCTGCCACGTACTGGAGGGTGCTGAAGTCGATATCGGGGAACCGTAATTCCACTGTGCGTATAAATTATTAAATGAAAAAACTGACATGCTACCAATTATAAGAAATAAATGCAATAATTGTAATTTCATTTGCTTAAGATTAAATTATAGATTTTCCCGTTAATATATTAAAATATTAAAAATGAATTTAATAATAACCCTAAATTTTAACTTTATTCACAATTTTACATTTGTTAATTTTCAGGATATAAATCTATAATCATTAATGCTGGAAATAAATTATTACCTCATTCTTAGCGCTTTCCTTTTTTCCATTGGAGTTATAGGGGTACTTACCAGGCGAAATGCAATCATTATATTTATGTGTATTGAACTTATGCTTAACGCGATCAATGTATCATTGGTGGCTTTTTCATCATATTTAGGCGATACTGCCGGTCAGATCTTCGTTTTTATGGTGCTCACGGTAGCAGCTGCTGAAGCAGCAGTAGGACTTGCGATAATTATTTCGCTATATAGAAATAAGGATACGCTAAATATCGACGAATTAAATATCCTCAAATGGTAGATCTATTTTACTTAATCATTGCATTACCACTGCTCGGATTTTTTATAAACGGGCTGTTTGGAAAAAGAATCAATAACGAAAAAGTTTCAGGCTGGATATCATCCATCTTAGTTTTTATACCATTTGTAATTGGTGTTGGGATATTTTTTCAAATGCTGGGTATGCCTGCAGAAGAAAGAAACATTACCGTTAATCTCTTCAGCTGGATACAAACAGGAAATCTATCTGTTAATTTTGCTTATCTGCTCGATCCCCTATCGGTTTCACTTTTACTTATAGTTACGGGTATTGGATTTTTGATTCATGTATATTCCATCGGATATATGCACGGAGACCCGGGCTTTGCAAAATTTTTCGCATTCCTTAATTTGTTTATATTTGCAATGCTTAACCTGATCCTGGCAGATAATTTTCTTCTTGTTTTCCTTGGGTGGGAAGGAGTAGGTCTTTGTTCATATCTGCTTATAGGCTTTTGGTATGAGCAGAAATTCACCGGCGACGCAGCGAAGAAAGCATTTGTCGTTAACAGGATCGGTGATTTTGGATTTATGATAGCAATGTTTTTGATATTTGCTAATTTTGGCACATTAACTATTTCAGAGTTTGTCGGGAGTATTGGTGGATTTGAGTTAAATAATCCTCTATTAGTTGCAATATCATTATTGTTTTTCCTTGGCGCAACAGGTAAATCAGCTCAGATACCTCTTTTCGTATGGCTTCCTGATGCAATGGCAGGTCCAACTCCGGTATCCGCTCTTATACACGCGGCCACTATGGTGACTGCAGGGGTGTATCTTGTTGCCAGAACTTCCCTGCTTTATGCGCTGTCACCTTTTACAACTGAGATTATACTGATCGTGGCTATTTTAACTGCAGTTGTATCTGCAACAATAGCATTAAAACAGAATGATATAAAAAAGATACTGGCTTATTCTACTGTTTCACAGCTTGGATTTATGTTCATAGCACTTGGAGTATTTGCATATCACATTGCCGTATTCCATCTAATTACCCACGCTTTCTTCAAAGCTCTGATGTTCCTGGGTTTAGGCTAAGT
>CALGOI010000420.1 GCA_937959065.1 uncultured Ignavibacteriota bacterium
ATAGGAATTAAATGTATTAATTAAACAGGTTTTTATGGATTCAAGGGACATCGATCTATTCAGGCATTTCCTCTCTACAATATCCTACAGAGCTGAAAAAGCGCTCGAGAAAGCACCGGATAATTTTCCCGGTCTACAGCTGCGTGAAGGAGTAAGGACACCAAAGGAAATTATGCACCATATAAATGAGCTAATCATACGTACAAAAGCACGCATAAATCAAGAGAATATGAAGAATGTGATTGTGGATGCCCTGGATTGGGAGGACGAAGTTAACCGCCTGTTTTTTTCAGTGAATGAACTGGATGAAGTGATCGTCGGGAAAAAAGATGAACTCGACCCGGAATTGACAAAACGCCTTCTGCAGGGACCTCTCGCCGACGCTATGTCACACATCGGGCAGCTGGCTATGCTGAGAAGGCTGGCCGGAAGTCCCATTATTGCAGAGAACTTCATGAAAGCCGATATTTCTGCCGGAAAATTCCGCAAAAAAAAGTGAACCTCATCACGTATTATGGGTATAAAAAGAAAAGCAGTGTCATGAAAACATTAATTTTAGCTTTTCTTTTAACGTTTTTGATAACGACAAATTCCTATTCACAGGATTTCGATAAAGTTACATTTGAAGGCGAGGAATATTACCTCCTTCCAAAAGATTTCGAACCTTACAAAACCGGGTTGAAAGATACATATCCGAATTATATTAATAACTTTCAATTGCCCGATGGTAAGTGGATGGCATTTCTTGAAAAGTATCCGGACAAACCCGCCGTAACAGGACAATATAAAGATGGTCTGGCTGTAGGTACATGGAAGTTCTACTCCATAGCATGGGATGATACCACTTCGTTTGTATTCCTTACAACAGAGTATGTCGATGGTAAGCGGAACGGTGAACAGCTGTACTATAGTGTGCCGGGAATATTAACTCAAAAGTTTGAATTCAAGGACGACGAATATCACGGTGATTTCATTACATACAATGCACAGGGAATGCAACTGGTGGTAGGACAGTATATGAATGGAATTCCTGTCACTAAATGGACGTTTCGTGATCACTATGGTTCGCTGTTGCGTATCGAATCATACAAAGAGTTAATTAATCCTGATTCGATAGAATTCTATAAAGATAAGAACCGCTATATAAAACCTCAAAAGCGCGTTGTCGATTATAATGAACCCGGTCATGATTACGAAATGGAATATATCCCCTCTGCCGAAGGAACCTGGATCGATTACTATAGTGACGGGAAAACCATCCGCCGTGAAAGTATTTATAAAAACGGCCTTATGGTCTATGTAACAGAATATTATGAGAACGGAAATAAGAAAATGGAAGGCGCGACAATATCAGCTGTCGATTATAGTAACATCCCGATCAAAAGAAGTTACACTCCGGGTGAATATAAGAACTACATCGAAAATGGTGTGTGGAAGTTTTATGATAATGATGGTTCATTAATAAAAACGATTCACTATAAAAATGGCCTGACACTTGACTGAAAATCCATTAAATAAAAGGCTTGACATTAAAACTGAATTTATGTAATTTTGTCTTAAGTGGAAAGGACAACAATACTAAAACATCCTTAGCCCTGCCAAAATCAAGAATTTCTGCCCCTTTCCAAGTAAAAGTTCTTTTATGCATTCACCCCTTTTGTTTTAACCGGGTTATCAGCATGGCTTACAGGAGTTTAGCATTTTCCCCCTTTGATTTAAGTTCCATAGCCGGCTTTAATCCGGTTTCTATTTTAGAGCCATTTAATATGCTCTGCTCTTACACCAATTCCGATAAACCGCGCAGGAAGACGTCTTAGTAATGGAAACCGGTTGAACATCTTAAGAATAAAAGGCGGCTTTACCGGGTCGGTTGTATGAAGATATGGAATAAGAACCCTGTCCTGCATAAACACCTGGAAACGCTGTGTCATGTTGGTAGGGAACTGCCTTCTACTCTGCAGACGCGCAAGGTCATCTTCAGCTGGAGTTCTTTCCTTCATGATGGGAATGAGAATATTCGCGGCGGCAACTGCATCCTGAATCGCCAGGTTGATGCCGACACCCCCTATTGGCGACATTGCATGAGCAGCATCCCCGATGAAAAGCAGTCCGCATTTATGCCACTTCTTTAAATGATCAACACGTACGCTGAGTAGTTTGACCTTATCCCAGTCCGATATCTCATTCATCCTGTCTTTAGTGAATGGAGCTAATTTAACAAGGCTTTCCCTGAACTTTTCCAGCCCTTCACTTTTTATTCTGTCGAAGTCTCCTTTCGGAATTATGAACGCACACTGCCAGTAATCCCCGCGGTCTATCATCACCATCATCGTACCGTAGTTGATCACACCGAATAGCTGCTCCTCGTCATTACTTTGTTTGGAAAGTCTGAACCATAGGACGTCGATCGGCGCTCCGCGGTTTATGAACTCCATTCCGGCTTTCTCACGTACAATGGAGTGCCTTCCATCCGCACCTATGACAATGTCCGCGCGTATTTCGAGTTCACCATCATTGTCTTTTGCCGTGATGCCCTTTATACAGCCGTCTTCTTCTGTTATACCGGTTACTTCAGTATCCATATATAAATGAAACCCCGGGAACTGTCTTCCTTTTTCCGAGATGAAGTTAAGGAAGTCCCACTGGGGAACGAACGTGATATACGGCGCGTGAACTTTAAGATGCGATAGGTCGGCAAGAGTAATTAATTCGTCGCCAATCATCGCCCTGGCGCGGTCGACTTTATAATGGGGTAGTTTAAAGAAATCATCGAGCAGTCCGAGTTCATACAGCACTTCCATAGTAGAGGGGTGTATCGTATCACCGCGGAAGTCGCGGAAAAAGTCAGCGTGTTTTTCGAGAATGACAACATCTATTCCGGCTCGTGCAAGCTGGTATCCGAGCATTACTCCGGCGGGACCGCCTCCCGCTATGCAGCACCTGTGGTTAAGTGTCCGCATGCCCGCTATTATAGAATGTTTTAAACGGGTATAAAGTCGCGGTCATAATTTCATTCACTACCGCCGTGTCATTATCCATTATAGAGCGGGCTTCATCTTCACTGTCCGCAACGAATACCACCATCCCGAATGAGCTCCTGTCATCCATTGTCCTGCCGACATATTTAACGGTACCTTTTTCGTAGAGACCGGTGAGGTACCGGAAATGTTCACTTACCACTTTGTTCTCCTCCTCGGTCCATCCTTCCGGCGAACGAAGCCGCTCCATCGCCAGGTTTAATACGTATATGTATGTTGTGTGTTTTTCGTCAGGCATATTTTATCATGTGTTTAAAAAAATTTTTGCTTTAGTCAGTTTTGTGAAAATGTTTTTACAGTCTTTTGTACGTGTGTAAGTAATTTTTGTTTACCAATAACCCCGCTGAAGTCGAGATTTCTCATACATTCCTTCGTCATTTGTCCCGCTAAAGCGGGATTCCTCGTAAAATTCCTACGTTATTTTACGAGTAACATCTTTTTTGTTTTTGTGAATCCGTCTGTGATCAACGTGTAGTAATATACTCCGGAGGGTAAGTCACCGGCGTTGAAATTGACGGAGTAGCTTCCCGCGGAAAGCTCTTTGTTCGCCAGCTGTTTCACTTCCTGTCCAAGCGAGTTGAATACATTAAGTGATACATTTCCGCTCTTTGGGATACTAAAATCAATTCTTGTTTCCGGGTTGAACGGGTTAGGGTAGTTCTGTGAAAGCCCGTACCCATCCGCGATGCCTGACATCAGCTGAACAGATGTCACAGTGTACGGCAGAGTCTGGTTCCACGTAGCGGCTATTTCAGCAGAGTCGAGAGCCCTGCGATAGATGCGGAACTCATCGAGTAAGCCCCCCGCAGCCAGACCACTGGCTGTTCCGTAACCACCTACTTTAAATGGAACAGAAGCGGTAAGGTTTAGAGGAGTTTGGGAAATGGATTTTTTTTTTATTTTATTTACATATACCTTGATTGTCTATAATACAGATTAATAAAGAAAATGTACCATACTCTGGCATTTTAATACTCCTGTAAGATCTACTTCATTAAAAGAACTACTTAATCCATCCAATCTAATTCCTGTTGGACCTGAAGCACCTGCAGTAAAACATCGGAAGCTTGATGAAATATCAGGACCAAACACATAGCCGAATGTTCCTGTCTGTACATTGCTTATCCAAAGAGAAATCGTCCAGCTTCCCTGACCAAAGTCCATAAACCAGCCTGAATTAAGATAATTAGAAGATGAAGATCCTCCATTACCCACCAAAGCGCTGTCAAATTGACCTCCTATCCCCATTATCAGACCCAGAATATTGGCGGGATTAGAACCCGAACCCGGTATTGCATAGTTCGGTGTATTGGAAGATCCGTTATTCTCAAATTTATAGTACAATATCTCGGGCACGTTATATGTTTGAGCTGTTGAAATATTCGTTATCCCCGCAATAAATAACAAAAACAAAAAAAATGTAAATTTTTTCATTCTACCCAGTTTGATTTAAAAGTAAAATAAGTTAATATCTATGCGGGGATATTTCAATAACTTATGATATTTACTTAGTATCCAGAATTTTCCATTGATCCTGGAGATAGACCCAGATTTCACCTGTGTCTGAATTTAATACCATAGCGCCATTGTTAACTAACAATCCATTAATTTCAGAAGTTGAGAATTGTGGTGGATATAATGGTATAAACATTACAATTCCTTCCTGATCCATGTAAAGCAAATTTTCATTTAAGAAAATTATCATACCATTATTTGATCCTTGAATTATCAATTCTTCACCAGAATCATTGTAAAGACTAATATTGCCTTTTGATGAAATAAAATCTGAATATAATCCTCCCGATTTTAAATTCAACGAACCAGAAGCGGTATCACTCAATGTTACGTTTCCAAATTTTAAGGTCTGCTGAGCAGTTGCGAATGAAGCGCATAATACGAATAGTAAAAGAAATAAGATCTTTTTCATTTTTGTGG
>CALGOI010000421.1 GCA_937959065.1 uncultured Ignavibacteriota bacterium
AGCTGGCAAGAGAAAGAGCATTAAAGTTCAGAGAGGAAAATATAGTCCCCCTGTATGAAGAGTTTTACGAAAGGATTTTAACTGAAAATAAAAAAGAGCAGGTTATTCAATAACCTGCTCTAAGTAATTTGGCTGAAACTTCCTGTACTATTTAATCAACATCATTTTCTTAGTCTCGATAAATCCGCTTGTTGACCTAAGTGAGTAGAAGTAAATTCCGCTTGAGAGACTTCCTGTATTAAACTCAGCTGTGTATAATGCCGGATTTAAAACACCATTCACAAGTGTTGCAACTTCTTTACCTGTAACATCATAGATCTTTAAGCTTGCTAATCCTTTAACAGGAATAGAAAACTCGATCTTTGTAGACGGGTTAAATGGGTTCGGGTAATTTTGCTTTAGAGTAAATGTCTCAGGTGTTAAAGAATTGTTTACATGTACATTTGTCAAAGTATTCACAGCAAGAACAGATTTATATAGATTTAATCTTCCGTTTGAAAGAATATTATTCAAAGCGGCAAGAGTATCAACACTTTCCATCATTATTTGTTTAAATAGTAAAGCTACCGAATCCGGATTGGATTTAGAAAGAGCAATGAACGATTGGTCAGCAGCAGCATACATCAATCCGATAGAACCGGCGACGTGTGGAGTAGCCATAGAAGTTCCGGTTGATGTACCATAATTACTTGCTGATGTCGTGGACAATATGCTTGTCCCGGGAGCTCCAATATCCATATTAATGGGGCCGAATCCAGCGCCATTATTTCTTACGTCATTTCTTGTCGTATTTGTTACGGCAATCATAAAATCACTCGGACAGGCAGTCGGAACATCTCCTTGAATATCTATATCGATCCCTAAATTAGGACCTGCTCCGGCACTTAGAACACCTTCAGCACCCAGCGAGTCATAGTATGCACACCAGAGTGGGAAGTTAGCCGGCTGACCGAAATCTACACCAAATGATGAATTAGTTGATACAACAAATGCACCTTTAGTTCCATTTGTTTGGTTATAGAGCTGTCTTTGTCTGTGAGCATATCGGTATGCTCGCAATACTGTTGCTTCAGTTCCTGAGGATCCCTGGATAGCCATTACTTTTACGTTCCAGCTGACACCTGTTACACCCTGGTTATTATTTCCTTTAGCTCCGACAGTACCGCTTACATGAGTACCGTGAGTACCGCTGGATGTTACATTCCCATTGTTGTTATATGCATTCCATCCGTTTACGTCGTCTACGTAAC
>CALGOI010000422.1 GCA_937959065.1 uncultured Ignavibacteriota bacterium
GCAGACTTGGTACTTCTACTATCCAGGATCAGGGATGGATTCAAAAAAACATACAGCTTCCTGTGGGAACTATTGCCATCAGGTTTGTTGGGTATAGTGGTTTTGGTAATAACATTCTACTGGATAATATTGAAACTTTGGTACCTCCTCCGGTTGGACCTCCGCTGGCAGGTGTTTATACAATAAATGCTTCAAATCCTCCGTCCGGAACAAACTTTCAGACATTCAGAGCATTTGCAGATTCTATAAGTAAGCGCGGTGTATCGGGACCAGTGACGGTAAACGTAGCTCCGGGTATTTATGGAGCAGGTAACAGATGTATGTTCTTCCCGATCGCAGGTACAAGCAGTACAAACAGAATTACCATACAAAAATCTGGAACCGGAGACGTAGTTCTGGCTGATACAGGAACTACATCCGTGAATGATTTTATGGTACTGATTAACGGAGCTGACTGGATGACATTCGATGGTATTGACATCAGAGATGGAAGTCTTTCAACAAACGGTCAGCTAAATAGAGGATTCTTCCTTAATGCCTGGAGAGGTTATGACGGAGCAAGGAATATTACAATTAAAAATAGTCATATTGTTCTTGGTGGTGTATTTAATCCACCGGGAGCATCAATAGGGATTGTAGCAACTGGAATCATGGGATCTTCATCATCACAGGCTGAACAATCAGGGAGCTGTGATTCTTTGACAATTCAAAATATAAGAGTTAATAAAAGTGACAGAGGTATTGGTACTTTTGTCCCGGTTAGAACAGTGCCTTCTCAGCATGTTACAGCATGGCACAGAAAAGTAGAGATAAGCAATTGTATCCTTGGTGATAGTATTTCGATCGGCTCAAGAACTGCTCCAAACGTTATTGGTATTATTCCACAGGGAACAAAAGATCTTGATATGCATAATAACAGAATCGATTCACTTGGTAATTATCTGACAACTTCAACAGGTGCGGTGACAGGTTTTGCATGTCAGTTCTCATCAGGTAGGGTATATAACAATGTTTTAAGAAACATGACTTCTGCAAACCTAACCTCAGTAACACCAATATTGACAGGTATCTCCTCTGGACCAAACAGTGGTGAGGATTTATATGTTTACAATAACTTATTATATAACTTTGTAAAGGGATATACCGGTACTGCAAGTGCAACTATTATTATGCAGGCTATAAACCTGACTAATTTCTGGACAGGTGCTACTGCAAATACAATTAATCATGCTTATAATAATACTATTATAATGGAAGCTCCTGCTCCCGTAACTTACACTTCTGGTGGAATTACGCTTTTTGCGGCAGGGTTACCGGTGGATGTAAGAAATAACTGTATTATAAATAAGATCTCGACATCAAGTGCAACTGCAAAAGCATATGGGTTTACAGATCCTAATGCTTCCAGAACTCTGTTAAATAGCAATTACAACAATATTTTTGTAACCGGTACAAATGGATTCACTGGAGCTTATGGTACCGGACTTGTATCAACAGCTTTAACCCTTGCTGACTGGAAAGCAGGCAGCACCGGTGATACTAACTCAGTATCTGGTGATGTTGCTTACATAACCCTATTTCCTGCAAATATTGATGCTAATAACAGTGGTAACTGGGTTTTAAATGGAAAAGGTCACGCACAATCGATAGTTACTACGGATATAAATGGTGCTCCTAGAAACACTTCTGTGTCACAGGGTACATCAGATATTGGCGCAAATGAATTCAATATGGCAGTTGCTCCAAATTTTGCAACCGAATCCGCTCCGCCTACATCAGGGGGTACTTCATATTATATGGAGTTTGGTGATACGGTGTGTATTGTTAACTGGGGTACTGGCGGTACATTACCTACTGGACTTAACGTTACTAACAGAACCGGCGACATGCCTCCTGATGCAGGAAACAGCCACCACCTTGCTTCATATGTGAATGTTACTCAGGTAGGCGGACCTCTTTCCGGTACTTTTTATAACATGACTTATAAGTTTGGTTTTAACGAGTTATTTAATATTACAAATACAGCCGATATAAGACTTGCCAAGCAGAACGGAACTTTCTGGACAGCGTACCTCACCGAAGGTACAGGCGGTGGTCAATCACAGGTGAATTTATCTAACAGAAGCATTACAGTTAACGAATTAAACAGCTTCTCTAATTTCACTGTGACCGATATAAGCAGCCCGTTATCAACGGTATCACTTGCTCCTGTACTCGTTTCACCTGGTGCTAATGATACTATTCCTCCTTTGGTTCCCAATTCATTTATCTGGTTGAAATCCAATGAAATAGTTCCAATGCCGGGCAAGACTGGTAGCAATTTCTCTGACAATACGATTTCGAATTATTGGTATGAAATAAATAGCGATACAACAGGTTCATCATTGATACTCGATTCTACTTTAACCGATACCGTGATAACAGTACCCGGTGGAACTTTTACTCCGCTTTCCGCTTACTTCTGGAGAGTCAAAGCCAAAAACCAGAACGGATGGGGCAACTTCTCTTCATGGAGAAGGGTTTGGATCGATGTTGGTACAGGTTTAACTAACAATTCCGAAATTCCTACGGAATACAATCTATATAATAACTACCCGAATCCTTTTAACCCGTCGACTTCTATTAAGTTCGATATTCCTAAAGCAGGTTTCGTATCACTTAAAGTGTACGATATAACCGGCAGGGAAGTAGCAACGTTGGTAAATGAAGTTCTCCAGCCGTCACGCTACAATGTTGAATGGAACGGATCACAGTTCTCCAGCGGTGTCTACTTCTACAGGATTCAGGCCGGTGACTTTGTAAAAGTACAAAAGATGATTTTGACAAAGTAGTTTTCATTAGATACTTCCTTTCGAAAAACCCCCGGTGTAAAAGCCGGGGTAATTTCGTAGTTCTTTTTTGGTGAAGACAGCATAAGAGCCGTTTATACTTCGTTGCTGCCCAGGACGTATCATAAACATAAGTGCCCTGTTAAAATGCTGGGAGTGATGGTAAAATCCTCCTTTTACCATCCTCCAACTTCACCTCTTTTATATGTTCCATCCTACATTGCTCATTATAACTGTATTACATAACTTTATATGTGATTTATATTAGATTATTTTATATACTAGTATTTGTCTCTTTTGGGACAAATGTAATCGCGCAGCCAGTACTGGATTGGGCTGAAAGATACAATGGTGCAGGAAGCAGTTTCGATGTTCCCGTAAAAATGATTCTGCAGGACGATGGCAATATTGTAGTCGCCGGTAGTACAATTGGATCCGGAACCCTTTCAGATATTTCAATTATCAAATACTCTAATAACGGGACTGAACTATGGGCGGAAAGCTTTAATGGACCCGATAATTCTACCGATAATGCCCGCTCTATTGCTGTCGACCCTTCCGGTAACATCTACGTTACCGGTTTTGCGACTTCTTCTAACGTACAAAAGCTGGTTTTGCTTAAATACAATTCCTCAGGACAATTGATGTGGTCCCGCCTTTTTGATACAGCTGGAGTTGTAAATTCTTTCGGTGAAGCCCTAACAATTTCCGGTGATGGATTTATCTATGTTACCGGTTTTGCAAGAAATGCTTCAAATAACTTTGATGTTTTAACCTTAAAATACGACTCTAACGGAAATTTTATTTGGTGGAGGTCTTTCAATGGGCTCGGTAATGGTGATGATATGCCCGTTAATGTTTTGACTTACGGCTCAGATAATATTTATGTTGCCGGAACAGGGAAAAATTCCACCGGTTCTATCGATGTCATTCTTTTGAAATATAATTCCGCCGGTGATTTACAATTCAGCAGATACTATAATGGGATATCATCGGACGAAGACCGGCCTACATCCGCCGCCCTGGATCTGTCCGGGAATGTCGTCATCTCTAGAGTGTCCATTGTGCCTCCAAACGGCTTCGATTACCTTACTTTGAAATATGATCCCGCCGGTGCACTGATGTGGGATAAAACTTACAATGGAACAGGCAGCAGCCTGGATTATACTTACCAGGTAATTACAGACTCCCTCGATAATATTTATGTAACCGGAAGCAGCAGAAGCGGACCCCTCCTTGGAACAGAAGACGCCGTTACAATAAAGTATAACTCCGCCGGGGTTGAACAGTGGGTCAACCGCTTCGATGGTACGGCAAATGGCTCCGATATTGGGTACTGTCTTGCTGTCGATAATTCTTTAAATATTTATGTCGGAGCAGCTATCGACAAAGGTAATACAAAACTGCAGATCGGTGTAGTCAAAATTAATCCTTCTGGTTCAACCCTATGGAACGTTTCATATGTTCATTCGCCTGCTCCTGAAGATTTTCCATACTCTATTGCGGTCGACTCATCTCATAATATCTATGTTTGCGGGATCAGCTTTGGTGACAGTATTACAGATTATGATATCGCAACTATTAAATACTCGCAGTCCGTTAGTATCGATCCGGTTCATTCTGAACTCCCCGAAGCTTTCTTTCTGTATCAGAACTATCCCAACCCATTTAACCCCGCTACTACTATTCCCTTCGATATTTTATACTCGGGATATACAGAACTCACCATCCTGGATATCACCGGAAAACTTGTTGCTTCCCTTCATTCCGGCTATATGCCACCGGGACATTATCGGTTCAATTTTACTCCAAATCATCTTCCCTCTGGAATCTACTATTATAGAATTAAATCAGGTAGCTTCAGCCAAACAAAAAAAATGCTCCTGCTGAAGTAAACTGTTTCACTCATGGATGCATCA
>CALGOI010000423.1 GCA_937959065.1 uncultured Ignavibacteriota bacterium
TTTATTAAGCAGGTCCACCTTTTCCTGAAAATCTTCCTTGGTGGTGCCTTTTTTGGCAAGCTTGTCTTTTATTTCCTCAAATTCAACCATTTTATACTTATTGTTACCCTTCTGTGGCTTCACTTTCAGCTTCAAAACCCGTTACAACTCTGTCGCCTGATTCAGGGTCTGTGTATGTTACAAGAGTAGCAATCAAAGCTTCACCGCCTGCTGCTTTAATTGGTGTGGGCTCATCCTCACTTAATGGGGTTCCGTGAACCACAACATTGGTGACTGTTTCATTTGACGGGATTCTGGAATCCTGTAAAACCGTTAGATCATTTGCGTCGGCTGTACGGTTATCCATGCTGTATTCGCTGGTATACTGAACGTCTATCTGGTCTATTTCGTAGTCTGATTTGTTGATTACAATAAAATTTACCATTACAATTGAGGTTTAATTTTAGAAAATGGGTTAGTTTTCCGCTTGATTAAAGATTAGTACGAATGTTCCGCCACCTCCCGTCATAATTTCGTATTCAAGAGTACCCCCCATTTTTTTTGCCAGATCTTGCAGAGATGATAAAAGATTATGTGGAAATTGACCGGTTCCTTCGTCTATTATCTCGCTTCTTATCTTTCCGTCTTTTGCTGTAAGATAAGAATAAACGCTTTTGCCGGCTGGTGTCACTTTTATTGCGTTTGAAAATGCTTGTTTAAAAACTTCCTTCAAAATTTCTTTATCGGCCCTTCCGGTATGCCTCTGCCCGACGAAATGCTTTACAAGCCCGATACCTTTGTTTTCCAATGAATCACTAAAACTGTCCAACACCTCCTCGATTACTTCGTCAACATATACATCTTCAAGTCCCTGTTGCTCCTGCCTGTTACCGTTTGAATCATTTCCTCTATAAATGTTTACCGCGTTATCTATGTTAAATGCGCTTGTCTCAATATCGGAAATTAAATCCAGTATCTCATCATCAGACATTTCATCATGGTGTTCTTTGAGGTGTTGTGCATTCCCGATTATTGCTGTTAGATAATTTTTAATGTCGGTCGATAAATTTGATACACTCCCAGAATCAATTTCAACAGGGCTCATTTCTATGGGGGTATAGTTACTCTTTCCGCCTTTGATAGCTGTATCCTCTACCACAAAAGCTTTTTCCACTTTGCCAATGCCCTTTTGGTCTCCCAGTTTCATCTTTATATCTCTGGACTCTACCAAAGAACTTATTGATCTTTTGTGATCATTACCTTTTGAATATGCCATAGCAAGACCATAGAGAAGTTCCGATTTATATAACAGATCTTCTTCCGGTAAAACAATTAGTGCCTCTTCATAAAACTCGATAGCTTCCAAATAGTCCTTCTTATCGAAATAAAGTTTTGCAATATTTGACAACAAAACCGCCTCGTTTTGTTTGTCTTTTAAACGCCTGTAGATAGACAGGGCATTATCATAACTTTCTAATGCTTTGTCGTAATCACCTATCAATTTATAAACAAACCCGCAGTTATTTGCCGCTGCTGCTTCGCCCGGTAAATCTCCCGCTTTATTAAACTCGCTTGCACTCCATTTAAAATATTCTGCTGATCTAGGTGCATCACCCTTGTGAAGATATGCTTTGCCCAGAAGCAGAAGAGACTCTCCCATACCGTCTATATCATTCGCTTTATCATAGTGCTCCAGAGAACTTAGTAAGTTTTTAATTCCAGATTCAATGTCTCCAAGATTCATACTT
>CALGOI010000424.1 GCA_937959065.1 uncultured Ignavibacteriota bacterium
GGGGGATGACAAATGGGGAGGTTGTGGGTAAACAAGATAAAGAATCAATTTTTATTATGCCGGTAGCAGACGCTTTTGGCGTCTATGTGTATTCAGAGTAGGAAGGAATGAAAAAGAAAATGATATGGAGAGATCTTTGTTCCGAATTAGGATTTTAGTATTCCTGAATTTTTAACTTCTGGATCCCCCGGTCATGGCGTCCGGGGGATGACATCTTCTATGTACTTCACAACTGCGTCGGCGAAGACTTCAACTGCTGACGGATGCGTTCTGAACCAGAGTTCGGGTTCGAAGACCTCGAGTTCGCACAGACTCAGCTTGTTTTCATTATCTCTCAATACGTCGACGCGCGCGTAAACGATATCTTCTCTGCATTTGCTTATCACTTCTTCGGCAAAATCAATCTCTTCATCAGTTGGTTCATACTTCTCGATGGTTCCGCCGTGCACAGCCTGCACCCTGTAATCACCTTCCTTGGCTTTCTTCAGGATGGCATGGGTGAATTTACCGCCCAGGACCATATACGACACTTCGCCATCTGAAGTAATGCTCTTTTGGTATTCCTGCAGGAGCATGGACTTATCGGTGATAAGCTCTTTGAAGATCTCCTCGTGCTCAGCAATAGTGTCTTTGTTTACTCTGTATGTATGCCATGCGCCGCCTGAGATGGCAGGTTTCAGAATGAATTCATCCCAACCGGTTTCACGGGCTATCTCCGCTAATGAACGGTCGTCATCTGAACCCGGAGGCCGGGGCTCGACGAAAACCGTGGCGGGCATGTTAATCCCTTCTTCATCCAGGTCCAGCATATAGTGCTTATCGATATTCCACAGGATAGTTTTTACAGGGTTGATGAAATTCGTTACTTTGCTTGTTCTATCCAGCCATGGCCCGAACTCGTCATACCTGCTGAAATAATCCCACGGTGTTCTGACTATCACGTGGCGAGTATTATGCCATTTGAATTCCGGGTCATCCCAGCTTTTGCGAGTAACGTTTAATCCGCGCTTTTCAAGAGCGGCGGTGACGAGAGTGTCCTCTTTCAGGAGGTCTTCAATAAGAACATCGCCGGGTTCGGCAGTGAGGAAGTCCTTCATGGTAAGAAGAGTAATGTCGTATTCAGGCATATGAAGAGGTATTTATATGATTAAGTGAGTAAGTTAGTTAAAATGTCATCCCACGCCTGCCCCTATGGGGAACGTTTTGGTCGGGGAATCCTACTTATTCTGTCATTCCCGCGAAAGTCAACGATCCGACTTGGTAGGACGGGAATCCACTAGCTCCCCTCCGACGGAGGGGGTGGGGGTGGGTTAGTACTACCAGTACACTCTTTTTCTTCAACCCAATTACTTATTACGTTAAAAACTCCATCGGGACCTTTCAATACATCTGATTCAGTGAATCTTAAAACCGTAATACCTAAATCTTCCAAAACTTTCTGTCGTATTTTATCTTTTTCCAACCTATCTCCGTGTGATGAACCATCAATTTCTATTACAAGCATTAATTCGGGACAATAAAAATCGACTATGTAATTTGAAATTGGTACCTGACGTTTAAATCTATAACCTTTCATTCCTTTGTTTCTAATGACACTCCAAAGTTTTGCCTCACCGTAAGTCATTCTTTTACGGAGTTCTTTTGAAAAAGATTTTAACTTTGGATTATATGTTAGAATTTTTCTTTTCATTTTGATTGCACTCTGTTGCTGACCCTCCCCTTAGTCCCCTCCGTAGGAGGGGAAACAATGACAGGATTTTCTTTTCATTTAAATTGCTCTCTGTTGCTGACCCTTCTCTTAGTCCCCTCTCCCACATTCTGTACGGGACAGGCTCTGTAGGAGAGGAAACTTTCCACCCTATACCTTCACTTTTCCTCTGAAGCCGCGGGAGGCGTAGTATGATTCTGCGCCGTTGTGATATGTGAATACGCGGTTAAAGCGGCGGTCGCAGAAGATCGCTCCGCCGAGCGAGCGGACTTCGGAAGGTGTGAGTACCCAGCTGGATGTCTTGAGGTCATACTCCCCTGTCTCCTGGAGAGACCAGTACTCTTCCTCAGAGAGCATCTCGACGCCCATCTCTTTTGCCATGTCCATAGCGCTGTCTTTTGGTTTATGCTGCTTGCGTGAGTCGAGCGCGGCGCGGTCATAACAGAGCGAGCGGCGTTCTTTAGGTGACTCGGGCGAGCAGTCATAGAAGACGAACTCCCCTGACTTCTTATCGAACGCCACAACGTCGGGCTCCCCGCCGGTGCTCTCCATTTGGTGGAGCGTCCACAACTTCGCGGGAGACTTGTCGAGCTTCGCCTGCACCTTATCCCATTTGATGCCCTTATGCCGGGGCATATTCTCTTCGAATCGGGTTTTTAGTATAGTTAGTAGTTCTTCCTGCTCGGTTACAGATAATTTCTTCTTTGCCATTATTGTATTGCCGTATTAATTTAAAATTAATTTGTAGCGTTCCCAAATCGGAATTTGGGAACGAGGGTTATATAAAATATTCTAAACCCCCCAAGTTACGCTAACTCACTTCGCTCGAAGCGTAACTATCCCCCCTTTGTACAAATGGGGGAAAATTGTGTTTAGTAATTCTTCGGTTTCCTTCGCGGATAGTTTGTTTTTGGGCATGGGGTTGGATTTTGTTTTAAGTTAAGGAGTGAGGGGGAGAGTTTAAATGGAGAAAGTTTATTTGCCCACTATGCAAAAATCAGGAAACATAGCGGTATGGTGAAATACTTTTAAATAAAAATTTATTCTGACAATATTGCTTTTTAAATTTAATTAGAGTAGTTTAACCATATATAAATAAGGTTATATATTTTATGATTTATTTATTCAATTCTGCATATCGAATTACATATTTAAAAAATGTATTAAATATACTATCTCTACCTGATAACTATATAAATTTTGTTAGATATCGATTCAAAGATAGAATTCAAATTCATGATAGTGTCCTTGATAACATAGATATGTTAAAAGGACAAACCATTGTATTTATCTTTGTTGACAGGTTTAGTGAATCTATAGTTAATGATAAACCAGAAAAAAAATATAAGTTTTACCCTATACGATTTGGTGAATATACTACATCAGCTGAAGAAAATGACCAATTACAGATATATTTTAAAGTAAAAAAATTTATTTCTGTAAATGACATTGATGATTTTAATGATAATCTTATAAAAAAGTTACAAGATTATAATTTACTTAAATTAACAAACAATGATCCTAAAGAAACAAATGACGGGAATTATGCCATATATATTCCAAATGATAATGGTACTGAGTTAGGATTAAATGAAGCTGTTAATCAAGATGATGCTTGGGACAAGATTACAAACCAACTTAAAAACACTAAAGTATTTCATTCATCAAAGGAAGTTTTTGATGAGGATGAAATAATTTTTCCATTATTTACTAAGTTTAGAATTAAAAAAATTCAAGATGGTAGAGAGATTCTTGCTAATGTAAATTACTCAGATAATAAGGATTCAAATATTGAATTAATTAGTAAAGAAAATTATAGATTGTATTTAACTTATTTTAATCCTTTTAGCAGAAAAACCGAAATTAATTTAGTAACAGATTCAATCATTAATCATGATTTTAGTAAATTAAAAATAGAATCTGAAAAAGACACAATATATACGCCATTAAGAATAGAGACAGATGGTGATGTTTTAAACTCAAAATTTGCTTTTTTCTCAGAAAA